>JAADHL010000050.1 GCA_013151875.1 Deltaproteobacteria bacterium | reverse complement strand
CCCGCATTCGCCTTCCAGACAAGGCAGCCCCAGTTCCGAGCAGTCCTCGGTGGTTTTGCCGGTGCCGTCCGCGTTGCAGATCTCGAGCAGGTCGCCTATGCACACGGACATGTACGGTTCGCAGACCTGGATCACGCACGCGTTGTTCACGCAGGCCATGTCGGCGGCGCCGCAATCCATGGAAACCAGGCACTCCACGCACACACCCTCCGGCATCTTGCAGATGGGTTTTTCAGGTGCGCACCCGGTCGAATCAGCGCACTCCATCGCTGGGAGGTCGGCCCCGTCCCACGTGCTGTCGGGGATATCGATATCGCTGTCCATGGAAAAACCGGAATCAGGGACGTCCACAGATGGGATCGTTCCATGGTCATTGTTGCCGATAACCACCGAGTCGTACGGCGTTGGTCCCGTGTCGGTCGGGCCAAAACCGCCCGAACAACCTGCCAGGAAAACAACCGTGCTCGTCAAAACGGCACAGGACCACTGCATTGTCGGGTAACGATCCACTTTTCGGATTATAGCGGGAAAGTCCGCGGAACTGGATAAAATCGAATGTCCTACGCGGCCAGGGAAGATTCGACAGTTTCCCGTAAACGGCGGTTGGCGGCAAATGTCAGGCGGATGATGTCCGGGGTGCTGGCCGGTCTGTGGATGTCCATGAAACGCAACTGGCTGCGCATCCTGCGGCCCATTTTCAGGGACTTGATGCCCCGAGGATCCAGATCGACGACCTTGGATTCCGCCATTCTGGACAGGACGTCCAGT
Organism: Deltaproteobacteria bacterium; assembly: GCA_013151875.1. GTDB lineage: Bacteria > Myxococcota_A > UBA9042 > DTJE01 > DTJE01 > JADDHL01. Next base: position 3,569 of record JAADHL010000050.1, on the reverse strand, counting down.
TGGGCCGACATCGCCATTTGCCGAACTTCGTCACTTTCGCTCTGTGACAGCGGCAGGCGCGATCTACGGTCCAGGAAGTTGCCCAGCCGGGTATAGGCCTTGCCCTCCTGGACCTTCAGAGCCAGGCCAGTCAGCCCGATATTCAGTCTCTTGCCCAGCACCGAGGCGGGCATGACCCTTTTCAGAAAAAGTAGGTGCTCACGCTCGGAAAACCCGATTTTTCTGAGCCCAAGTGGTCCGATCCGGTGTCTGAACCGGGCGTCGAACCTCATCTCCCAATAGGCGTGCTGGGCCATGGGGGAACCATAGGACTCGGTCATCTTGGCCGGCACGTAGAAATTATGGGCCACCACGTCCGCGGCCAGGTGGCAGATCCATCCCAGCAGCGCGGCCCTTTCGGCTTCGTCGCGGGCCTCTTTCAGGTTGTCGAAGGCGCGTTTCCAGTTATGAGAGTGCCAGGCGTAGGGCGCCAGATTCTTGGCCACGACCCGGTCGGGACCCAGAATGCCCTGCAGAAACTCGCGGCGATGGTGGTTGAGCAAGGCGCCGAGGCCCGCTGCAAGCCCGCCGGCGTGAGCAAGGATGTCAAGGCCCATGTCCACGTGGGCCACGGGGCCGAACGCGAGGGCGGGAACCGGTAGCAGGAGAAGAAACGCGACAACAGTAAGGAAAAACGGCACGGAACACTCCTGGTGCAAGGGGCGAACCTCGGGAAGGCATGATACGGAATCGGCGACGACCGTCAATAATTTAGAGGGATCGTTACGAATTTAGACAATATTTTCGCAATTGTAACAAAACGATACGTTTTTTTGGCGGCAAAAGGTTTTTGACAGTATCAAGGATGCAGGATAGTTTCATCGGGATCTCAAAGACGCTGGAGTCAGGCACAGGAACCCATTTGGAGGAAGCAATGAATCGATTCTGGATTCAGATCCCGTTGGCGGTCCTCCTGGCGACGATCTTTACGCTGCCGGCCCATGCCAGGATCAAGTCCTTCGGCGGCAAATTGCAGGTAGGCGGAAATGTCGGCCTCGCCTTTGCCGGCGATACATTGATAAAGCAGAACGGCACCGACATCAGGAAAATCTTTTTTGGCTACGATACCGACCTGGATGTCACGGCCGGCATGAACTTCCATGCCGTGTACGAGGTGTTCAAGTACATCGACGTGGGCGGTCAGTTCAACTTCATGTTTTTTCGCGACAAGCAGATGAAAAAGGCCGGGGACACCCGGAACTCGTTGGTCGAATTCAACTTCATTGTTCGCGGAAAATACGGATTCCTGAACGACGCTTTGCACATTTACCTGTCGTTTCCCATAGGGCTGTCCATATCTATACCCAGCAAGGACACCAAGAACAATTTCAAGAACGCGAATATTACGATCAAGACCGGGGCCGGTGTGAATCTGTCCGTGCTTGCAGGTATCGACTATGCCTTCTGGAAGGGACTTGGGGCATTTTTTGAGATGGGGTACCGGTTCGTTTACATCAACAACAAGGCGGACCCAAATCTGGAATACGAGCAGTTGATGAGTCAGATGGCCATGAACTTCGGGATGTTCTACCGGTTCTGAGATTCGCCGCCCTGAGTGCCGATCGTCCTGCACACCAGCACGTACAGCGCGTTTGAAAGCCTGTTCAGGCCGTGGATCAGCCTGTCGCGGTTGTCCGGGGACAGGTGAGAGTCGCCGCTGAAGGTCTGAAGGGCGCAGAGTTCCACGTCGCGGCAATAGGCGCGCACCAGGTTCAGTTTCGACACCGTCGGCCCCATGGACGGGTCCGGCATGACCCAGCCCACGCCCAGGTACTTCGTCGTGTCGTGCGACACCCTATGCAGTTCGTCCCCGGTCAGGCCCCCAATGGACAATTCGGGCGCCGGACGGCCCGTCACTTCCGCCGCCAGCAGGTTGCGCAGGTACGTAAGAACCTCACCCAGGTCGCGGTCCAGGTCGGCAAGTCCCTCCTGGCGAGCGGCCACCGCGGCCTCGATGACATGGGCCTGAAGCAGGTCCAGCATGCCCCTGAAACGGATGACCGGGTGGTCCTTGCGAACCAGGGACCTGTTATCGAAAAGGTGGGTGTATTCATCGGGCTTTTCACTCAGCCCGAGCCCGGAGCCGTACAGTTCGTAGGGTAATGCATCGCCCTCCTGCGGGCGGTGGGAGGCCTTGGCGAAGGTGGCGGCAAGCTCCTCGACCTCGGGCGCCGGCGTGATCATGCGCGGGTTTCGAGCCAGTTCAAGCACCGTGTCCTGAAACGCCCCGGCAGCGGCCTCGACCTCGGGCAGGTCGCCTACCAGCAGTCCGCCCGCGAAGTTGGTCTCGGACGGGGGCTCGTAAAACACTTTCATTTCGACTTCGGCCGCCTTGAGGGCCGCGTCGAGGGCCAGCACTGACTCGATGGGCGGGGCGATCAGGTAGGCCATGGGAGTGCCCGGCTCCACCCCGGCCTGTTTCGCGAGGTACCTGCCGACGCTGGGTATGACGTGTGGGAAGAATGCCAGTTCGCCCCTCTCGTCAGCGGCATAGAACCACGCCTTTTTTTCCAGATAGCGCAGGCAGGCCTGGACCCCGCTTGAGACGGCCTCTTCGTCCCCGGCCGCGAAGATCCCGATGATCTCGCCCGAAAGGGGGCCGGAGGCGTGCGCGGACCCCGCGTAGAAACTGCGCGCGTACACCACGTCCACGTCCGCGGCTTTGGTGCCCTCGTCCAGGGCGGCGTACAGGCTGTCGTCGCTGGAACAGGTGACCATGCCGATGGCGCGGTGACGTTCTTCCAGTTTCAGGCGGGCGGCCAGTTGATGATCCACGTTCGGGATCATTCTTACGGCCAGCACCTGGGGCTTTATCGGTTCCAGGATCACTGTTCGATCCCCGTTCTTTTGTCCTTCAACGCCTTCAGGCACAACGAGGCTGTCTCGCGCGCGCCTTTTTCCGGGGCCAGCCCCCCCTTGTGGATGTTCGAGATGACGCTGCGCATGGATTCATTGAAGTTGGTCACCTTCATGTAGGTCACGTAGGCGCCCATGGACTCCGCGCTTTTCAGCCCTGGCCGCTCGCCCACCAGCAGGCACAGCACGTCGGCCCCGGTCAGCCGCGCCACCTCGTCGCCGCACGCCACCCTTGCGTTCGAGATCACGAACGGCGTGCCCATACGCACCCCGGCGCGCGCAAGCTCTGCGGTCAATGCCGGGATCACGATCGGGAGGTTCACGCTCAGGGCGGCTGCGCTTAGACCGTCAGCCGCGACTATCTGTACCTGGGGCGATTTCAAGCCCTCCCTCTGCACCACGGCCCGGGACTCGTCCGACAGGCTCCTGCCCAGGTCGGGCCTCAGCAGGAATTCCTGCTTGTTCTTTGCCGCCGACGACAGGGACACGAGGCCCAGACTTCGCACGACCTCGTCGTCCACGCCGGACAGCACCGCATCCCTGGCCGCTGCATGGTCCGCCAGAAACGCCAGGACCGTATCGGTGCGATAGCGCACGCCCGCGCGTCCCACCCCGAGCCTGGCGGGGGTTCGTCCGATATAGAAAGCTCGGCTGCCCGCCGGCCTCCATGTCCC
>JAADHL010000262.1:3244-11408 GCA_013151875.1 Deltaproteobacteria bacterium | reverse complement strand
GGTCACACCCCTGATTTCAAAACTGAATGAAAAACTGCTGACTGAGGTGGCCGAAAAGACGGGTGGAAAATATCTGTCTTTGAACGGTGTAGGCACCGTCGCCGGCCAACTCAAGGCGGATCTGGACGCCGTGGAAAAGGCCGAATACAGGTCCCGCGTGGAAAAACTGCTGGAGGACCGGTTCCAGTATCCGCTGGCGGCCGGGCTTGTGCTGATGCTGGTACCCATACTGCTTTTAGGCGGTCGTTTCGGGCGCACGCTGACGGTGCTGCTTGCCGGTTTCGTGGTCATGTCGTCCCAGGCCGGCGCGAAGGGGATCCTGGAAAAGGATGACGGGGATGTGGACGCCGCCCTGGAGCTGTTCCACAAGGGTAGGTTCGGCGATGCGGTCAAGGCCCTGGAGGAGATAGAGGCAAAGATGCCGGCCCGGCCGGACCTGCTGTACGACATCGCGTTGAGCAAGGACTCGGCCGGTGACCACGATGCCGCCATCGAAGCGATCGACAAGGCGCTGGGCATCGTTTCCCAGGCCAAAAAGCCACGGCCGGACTGGCCCTCCAAGGCAAGGCTTCTGTACGCCAAGGGCACCATTTTGGGCCACAAGGCATTGAAAGAGGACAAGGAAAAGAAGCCCCCAATGGAGGTGCGCGGGATCTGGAGGCAGGCGGTTGAGGCCTTGACCGAGGCCATCGTGGCCGACCCTGAATCGGACGACACCAGGCGAAACCTGGAACTCGCGGCCATGGCGGCCTATCCGTCGTGCAGAAAGCTGGACGACCCACACGAGCCCAACAACACTGCAAACGAGGCCAAATTCCTCAAGCCCGACCCGAACTCGATGGAGGTAAAGGAAAATCTGCTGCTGTGCCCCGGCGACCTGGATTTCTTCAAACTGCCTGTGAACCCGGGAGAAACGCTGATTGCGGGCGTCACCAAACCGCCCAATGGGTCTGAAAAGGCAGCAGCGGGTCCAGACAACAATCAGCCGCAACCGGCGCGCGTGGACATTACCTTGACCGACCAGGATGGCCAGGTGCTTTCCCCCCGTGGCAAGCAGGTCCGGTTCATGGCAAGGAACCAGGGCACCTACATAATGAAGATTCAAGGACCCGACAAGGAAGAGGAGGACGGGATCCCTTATGTGCTGGACGCCCGCGTCATCCCCCCGTGTCCGGCCGGTGACGACGCAATGGAGGACAACGATTCCCGGGAGGCGTCGAAGCCAATCGAAGATGGACAGCACTCGTTCAGGGTTTGCCCCTCCGACGACGACTGGTTCGCCTATACCGAAAAGAAGGGAACGCAAAAACAGGTGACCCTGCAGGTGCCCGAGGGCGAGGGGCCCCTGGCGCTGGAAGTGTTCTCGGCGGACGGCTCACCCCTGGATGTCAACACCGAGTCCGGGGAAAAAGGCTCTCAGTCCGGCGCCGTCTTCCCCAAGGCAGAGCAGGATGCTCCTTTCTATATCCGCGTATTCGGCGGAGGCGGCCAGGGTTTCTATTCGCTGGTAATCAAGGACCCGAAGGGAAATGGAAACCAGCAGCAGAACCAAAATCAACCACAGAGCCAGCAGCAAAAACAAGACAAGCAGCAGCAGGCCGGTTCCCAGACCATGCGGGAACTGCTTGATTCCATCGACCGGAACGAGGAGAATCTGGAGGCCGAAGAGGCCTCCAGGAACTTCCCCTATCGTGACCACGTTCCGGAGAAGGATTGGTGATGCCGGAAAAAGGAGGCCGAGCCGCGGGACTACGGCCCGCCCTGCGAGTGTTGGTCCCGCTCGTCCTGTTCCTGACGTCGTCCCTTTCCTACGGCCAGACCAACTCCGTACGCGTCATACCGGATCGGCGGTCCCTGACCATGGGTCAGACGTTGACCCTGAGGATTGTGATCCAGGGCAGGCCGGATTCGGTCAGGGGGCCGGCTATCCCGGACTTCGACGTATTGGGCAAGAGCACTGGAACCTCCATATCCATCGTCAACAATCAGGTCAGTCAGGAACAGACAACGACGCTCACCCTTTCGCCACGCAAGCCTGGCACACTGAAGATAGGCAAGGTGGAAATGGTGGTTGCGGGACGTGTCGCGGCCGCCTCGGACCCCATCCTCATCCAGGTTGGAGGGAGGGGATCGCCACGCCCGTCCCCCAGGACGCCGCCGGGAACGTCTTCGGCGCTGCCCGGCATGCAGAGGCCCTCTCCCACTATCCCGTCCATCGTTCCGCCGGCAACGACAGCGCCGCCCGACACCGCCAAGTACGCGGGACAACAGGCGTTTCTGGTGGCCAGGGCGCCCGACAGGACCCTGTACGCCGGTGAACCGATCTACGTGGAATACGTGCTGTACGTCAGGGACGATGTCCCGCTGCAGGGCATACGCGTGGATACCCCGCCCGCTCTAAAGGACTTCGTGGTGGAACAGCCCCCCCAGGAGGAAGACAGGGGGCGAATGGTCCGCTTGCACGGTCGCCGGTTCGAGGCGCATGTGCAATGGCGAGGCGCCCTGAGCGCCCTTCATGCGGGCAAGGCCGTCCTTGACCCCATGACCGTCGTCATCTTCGTGGGGGACTTCTTTTCACAGCGCCGCTACAAGGTGTCGAGCGACCCGGTCACCCTGAACTTCATACCAACGCCGGCAAAGGGCAGACCCGCGGATTTCACCCAGGGGTCAGTGGGCAGTTTCGTGGTGAAGGCCGAGCTGGACAAACCCCAGATTCGCGTGGGCGACTCGGCGCTTCTGACCATCGAGGTGACCGGCAGCGGCAACCTGCGGGCGATACGTTCACCCGACATCAGGCACATTGAGGGCCTGCGAATCTCCAGCGTACCGACCGCCGACCTGGATGAACTGGTGGTGGACAAGGGCGGCCTGTCCGGCAAGCGCACTTTCCAATTCCTGCTGACGCCTCAACGGGAAGGGACGTTCCAGATAGGGCGGATAAACATCTCGTTTTTCAACAGCATGTCCGGCAAGTACGAGCGGTCCCGGACCGGGATCATCCGTCTGAAAGCCTCCGGCACCGGAGGAGGCGGGCCTGTCCTGGAGGCAAAAAATTCGCCGGAAACACTGACCATCATCGAAAAGTCCGACCTGACGCCGGCGGCGCCCCCATCCCCTCCCGACATGAGATTGTTGTACGCTGGTCTGTCCCTTCCGCTGGTGTTCTTTGCGTTTGCAGAGGTCTGGCGGCGCAGGCGCGACTATCTGCAAAGAAACGGCCGGCACCTGGCAAGGCGGGCAGCCCTGCGTCGGGCCGTTCAGGGACTTTCGCATCTCAAGACAAAGAGCGACACCGATCCCACTGGTTTCTGGACCGCGATGGACGGGATTGTCCACGAGTACCTGGCGGCCCGTTTCAACCTTCCCGTGACCGGGATGACACACGAGGAGATCCGGGCTTTTCTTTTGAATCTGGGCGCCTCGGAGCAGATGGTCGACCCATTGATCGCTGAACTCGAATCCTGCGCATTTGGGCGGTTCGCGCCCAGCGCCGTGCTCGATACGGATCGTCAGGCATCCATCGGCCGGATCAGGGAATGTCTGACGGCCCTGGACAAGGTGGGGGACTGATGGTGATGCGGTCCGTTCCCGCTTTAATAGTCTGTCTGGTTCTTGCCCTGGTTTCGATCACCGCCGGGCCGGCCAGGGCCGAAACCGTTCGCGACATGTTCGACAAGGGCGTGAAATCATACAATTCCGGCAAGTACGAAGAGGCGGCCGGGGCCTTCAGTGCCCTTGTCGAGCGTTTCAACGTGAAGTCGCCCGACGTCATGGTGAATCTGGGAGCGGCCGAGTTCGCCACGGGCCGTCCGGGAATATTTCCACCGCGCAATGAAAACCGCGCCCCACAGTTCGGCCGCGGATACGGCCCAGGTAAACGCTGAACGGGTGCGCGCGGCCCTGAACCGCAAACAGGGCGAGGACCCCCAGAAGGAGGGGTTCATATTCGGCCGGTATCACGATGCCTGGATCGCGACGCTCGGATGGCTGTCCCCCTTGCCTGCTGCAATCGTGTTTTTGTCGTTCTGGACCGTCCTGTTTGTTTCTCTGGGCCTGTTGAGGCTTTTGGGTCACACTCCACGCACGCGGCCGTTGAGGTGGTTGGCGGTCGCGGCCCTGATTGCGACTCTGCTGACCGGTCTGGCCGCGTTCGGCGCGGCCCGGGTGGCTTCCTATCGCATCGGCGTGGTCGTCAAGGATCAGGCAGGACTCCTGGATGACGTGGCGTCGGCCGAGCCTTCCATGAACCTGCCCGAGGGGCTTGAGGTACGGGTTCTGGATTCACGGGGCGGATTCACCAGGGTAAGGCTGTCGTCGGGACGCGAGGGCTTCGTAAGTGATCGCTCAATAGGCATCCCCTGAGTCGATTCGCTGATGACGCATACTGATTCCGCGTCTGACAAAACCCGCTGTTCGTCGTCTTTTGTGCTGTCCACTGAATGCCGTGATACGATTTTACACCGACCTCTCTTCAAGAGGCTGCAAATATGAGCAAACGTACTACCCTGGCATTTGCAATCGCCGCGCTTGGGGCGCTTCTGGGCCTGATATACAGCGGGGTGTCCACGGCGGATTTCGCCGCTCACCTGGACAGGCAATTGCATCCCGTAAGCTGCACCCTGCTGCCCGGCCTTACCGAGCCGAGCCAACTCGACGAAGCCGCTCAGGGCTGCAAAGTGGCCCTGTTTTCGCCCTATTCCTCCTTCTGGAGAGAGCGTTATTGGGGCGGCATCCCCTATTCATTGCCGGCCATGGGCGTCTATGGCTTCGCGCTGATGCTCTGTATCTGGGCCTTTGCCAGCCGTCGTGGGTATGAACTGGCCCCTTCGTCCGCCCTGTTCGTCTCGGGGCTGATCTCCGCTGGGGCCTCCCTGGTCTTTTTCTACATCTCCAAGACTCGCCTGAACACCGTATGCACAACCTGCGTGGGCTCATATGTCGGATCGGCCCTGCTGTTGCTGGGAAGCGCGCTGGTCCTCCAGTTCGCGCGCGCGGATCGCTGGGTGGCCCAGCCGGGATCCAAGACCGGCGGGACGCTTTTCCTGTGGCTGGCGATCCACGCGCTGGAACTCGGCCTTGCAGTGGTTCTGCCGGTCTACGTGTTCGTGCACACGCAACCGGATTACGGCAAACTGGTCAGCGAGTGCGAACGTCTCAAGGCGCCGAATGACCGGAAAAAGGTGCTGCTGGACCTCGGAGGCGAGGCCGGGGCAACCGATGCCATGCTGGTAATCGATCCCCTCTGCGCGGCCTGCAAGGCATTCCATAGACGCCTTGAAAAGACACGCTTTTCCAATGACCTGCACTATAAGGTGCTGCTTATGCCCCTGGATTCCGAGTGCAACTGGATGCTCAAGGACTCGATGCATCCGGGATCCTGCCTGCTGTCCAAGGCACTGCTGTGCGCTGGACGCGATGCGCCGGAGATGCTCGATTTCATTTACAGGAATCAGGAAAAGCTGCGCATGCTTGGAATCGGCAAGCACCTCGACCAGATACGCGAGCAGATCACGGAAAAATTCCCTGATGTGCGGGCGTGCATGGGCCTTTCCGACACCCGTATCAAGCTGAACAACCTCCTGAGACTTGCCATGGCCAACAGCCTGCCGCTGCTGACTCCGCAACTGTATCTCGACGGAAAACGACTGTGTGACGAGGACACCGACCTTGGACTCGATTTCGCGATGAACAGGCTTCTGGGGAGGCGGAAATGAAACACGCCTGGATCCTGAACCTGGTGCTGATGGCCGCCCTTGTGACGACATTGAGCCTCAACGCATCGCACATGGTCGCCTCTGCGGCCCACAGGTTGGAGGTCGGCAGCGCCGATGCGTCCGAGGCCCCGGTCATTGCCTCGTCCTCCGACCTTCCGTACTGCACCGCCACATTCAAAGCAGTGCTCAGGCGTGTGCTGACCAGTTGCGGATTGATCGGCGGGGGACGCAGGGGTTGCCAGCCCTCCGAGGTGCGCAATGTGGCCCAGATCAACGACCAGGATTTCAACGCCCTCTTTCACCCCCTGTCGAAACGCGGCGGCGTCGTCCTGTTCGACGTGGGAAGCGAAGACCTGGATCAGGACGCCAAGCGCCTGATAGAAGACCTCTGGTCCGACAGGAGGGGCGCCGGCTACTTCTTTGTGGTGGCGCGCGCCTCACCGGACGGCCCCACCGAAAAGAACCGCATCCTGTCGCACAAGAGGGCAAACTCGGTGCTCTTTTTCCTGCAGGACCGGTTTCAGGACCCCGACATAGAAAAAAAGGTGGGCCTGTTGTGGCTGGGCGAAGAGTACGCCCAGCTCGGCACTGACTTCTGCCGATGGCGGACATCGCGCAGTGGCTCGGATTGTACCCAGGACGACATCAACCGCAGCACGATTGTTTCCTGGATAGACTGTAGGCTGTAGTTGAGATTTCTAACCGCACTTCTGGTGATCGCGGCCCTGGGGATTCTGGCCCTCTTCCTGAAGCCCCTGCTGCAACCACAGACCGTACGCGGGCCCAAACCAGAGGGTTTTTCCCCCGTCCGCGTCCAGACGGTCACGTCAGGGGTCACGGCAGCGAGGGCCACGGACGCAAGGGCCTCGACCCAGGATTCCATGGTCAAATCGGCGAGCCGGCCAACGGTCAAAACACCCTCATCCGACATCGGATATGTTCAGGCCGAAAAACCCGACGGCCCGCTGTGCGATCGTGAATTCGACGAAAAAACGGCTGGCCGCATTTCCCTTCCATCATCCGACTCAATCCGCGCCGGTCCTCCGGTTGACGCGAACGCGTGGACCTGGGTCAACGTCTGGGCCGTGTGGTGCAAACCCTGCAAGGAAGAGATGCCCCTTCTTTCTTCCTGGGCCGCAAGCGTTCGCAAGCGAGGCGGGGCACTGAAGGTCCTGTTCCTCAGCGTGGATGACGACGAAAGGCAACTGTCCAGGTTCATGAAGTCGGCTGGAAAGGCCATTGACGGCGATTTCAGATGGGTCCGGGACGAGGCGGCCAGGGTCGGATTCTATCGCGCTTTGGGCACGGTTGACTCTCCTACGTTGCCTATTCACGCCCTGTTCGACCCCAAGGGTCGTCTTCGCTGCGTCAGGATCGGGTCCGTGGACTCGGCATCCCTTTCCCGGTTTTTAGGAAAATATCGCTTTTGACGGTCGGTTGGTCGCGGGCTATTCCAGTTTCTCGGAGCCCAGATCATTTCGAGCAATCTTGAGACGGGTGGTGTACCCCATGGCGCGCGGGATCATTAGCTGGGTGACCTGGACAACCAGGTACTTGCCCGAAAATCTGGCGCCGAACTGCTTCAACTCGACCACGTCTCCGGGATTGATGCTGGGATTGCCCTTGAAGTCCACTTCGCCGGTAATGAACTCCATGGACAACTGATTGAATATGGCCTTGGCCACCGCGTCGGCCTCTTCCTTGCTGTCAACCGGCCTGTCCACGACAGTCAGGACCTTTCCGGCGGATGCATTGCCGTACAGCGCCTCACCCGTGGCCTCCCATCCCTTCATTGTTCCGCCGAGGTCGTACGCGGCACTGTCCGCGACGCCGACGATGGCCTTTTTCTTCCTGGGGTCCCAGCCCCGGACCTCGACCCTGGAATACTGCTGCACCGTGGACAGGTTGAATCCAGCCTCGTGGATGGGGACCTCGTTGCCGGCGTGAGCCGCCTCGCGCACCAGCACCGCCACCGGCTCCCCGGTCACGTCCACCTTGTGGAAACTCACCTTCCTGTCGTCCCGGTCGGTTTCAGCGTCCACCTTGTTGTCGGCGTCCCTGCCCAGGGACTTCATGAACCGGAAGTCCGACACGTTCAACTGCGGAATGTAGGAATACTTTGCCCCGGGCCCGTCCACCGTTTCAGGCGACAGACCGTCCCGCGTGCCCGAGTGGTCCTGGGCCTTGGATATCACGTCCCTGACAACGGAAGGGTAGAGGTCCTGGGCCTGGATGCCGTCACCCCATGTCCGCGACCTCGTTCCCCGGGTCAGACGGTGCGACCTGTCATATCCCCCTACCGTGACCGTGGACTTGCCGCCGTGGCGGAATCTGGGTTCCAGGTAATGTATCTCCCCCTTCATGACAGTGACTTCCTGGCCCATCGGTCCCATCAGGATCTCGACTGACTTGCCCTCGCGAAGGTCGTCCAGGATCTGGATATCGGCCCC
>JAADHL010000262.1:0-3215 GCA_013151875.1 Deltaproteobacteria bacterium | reverse complement strand
TATCAGGGCAGTCCATGCGTCTGTCGACCTGGGCCGACTCCATGAACATGTGTCCCGCGGGCTGTCCGGCATTGTCCGTTCCGCTGGAATCGGCCCGCACCACCGTCTGATTGTCGATCCTGATGATGCAGGAACTGACCCCAGTTTGATCCGACGGCATCGATAACCTCTATTTGAGTATCGGAGGCACCAGCAGCTTTGTCCCCGGCTCCAGCGTCATCGGGTCGTCCACGGCGTTCACATCGGCAATCCGCCGCCACTGAGCAGGGTCGTCGTATTCCTTCCACGCGATGTTCTGGAGCGTGTCCCCGCGCTGCACCGTATACACCTTGGCGTGGTCAGGGGACGCCATGGGCCGAGCCTCCTGCTGCTCGCCGACCGTGGTCGCCTCGATGAGATCGAAATCCACCTTGGCCCTCACCGGGGTCCCGTCGTTCAGGAACATCACGTACTGGATGTTGACCTTCTTGACGTACCACTTGCACGAATTGTACTCGTCGTTTTCCGCCATGAACCGGCCCCACACGAACAGGACGCGGGGCGGCCGGTGCAATTCCTCGTCGTAATGGATCAGGCGCTCGAGCTTGTCCACGTACCTGGTGCGCACGTTCTGCTTTGACTCGTATGTGTCGAAATACAGGCTGGCCACCTTGAGTGAACGCGAAATGCTGTGGGTCCACTCCTTCTCGCCCGAGTCCGAGCCCTGGGTCTGGTGCTCCTTGAACTCGGCCGCTTTTTCCACCGTGACCGTTTCCGGGTTGTACAGAATTCGAGGTCGGAAAAACCGCCCCTCCAGCCGTCGTCCACGACCCTGAGCAGCGCCTTCTCCATCTTTCCTCCGCCGCCCGAGGCCCCGGTCTGGTTTCCCGATGCCTGCGAAAAGAAGTCAGCCATTCAAGCCCCTCCTTTCCTTGTCCCTCTTGATGCGTCTCATGATGCGTTGAGCCATTTCCATGGCAAGCGCGTCCATGTCGATCCCCTTTCCCGAACCCTCGGCCCTGGATGCTGAATCCACATCCTGCTTTCGGGACGTTTCGAGCCCCGTTGTGACTCCAGGTTCCCTTCTGGACAGCATGGCCTGGTCGGCAACGGCCGACAGGGCGGGCGAGACGAGGGGCATGACGCCCCTGTAGGCGGGCGATTGAGTTCCTGGTTCGATGACTCCCGACAAGGTGGGCGCCCCGGACGCTGACGGAATCGCTGGAACTGCCGACCGCCCTGATCGGATATCCGGCAGGGAAAACTCTATGGACTCGCCCCCTTCCTGGATGCCCGGCAAAACGGCTTCGATCCTTGACGGCTTTACGGTATCCACGTTCCTGTCATAGGGCATACCCAGATGACCCATTTCACCTTGCGCGATACCCCAGGGAGCCGCCACAACCCGTTCGCCTGAAACGGCGTCGGTCCAGGCCCCTCCCACGGAACCATTGTCCGCCGGATGGTCCGCCGCCCTGATATGGCCCTGCGCGGCCCCAATTCGACCGCGCCGCCCCGCTTCGATCAGAAATGTCATGATGTCCTGCTCGAAATCCCGATCCATCGCGGGGGGCTCTTCACGCCCTGGACCTTGAGGCAAGGCGCCCAGACTGCGGGCCAGAGTGCCTTTCACCATCGAAAGGCTTTCCAGGGCCTCCAGTATCCCGAGCCGTCGCGACCCGTCCCTTGCCCGCATCGCCGTTTCCGGTCCGATACCCCTGCCGCCCGACCACAGGCCCGCATCCGCAAATCCCAGGGCAAACCCCATGCTGGCCGGTCCCACGTCGGCAAGCCCCAGGAAGGCTAGAACCGGCGCGATGGGATGGGACCAGCGGCCTTGACCCGACGGCGCCAAAGCCGCGCGGCCCCCGTTTTCCAGCCCGGAAAGCGAGGTAGGGGAAACCAGCGGCCAACCCGCCGGGGATGACCCGGGTCCAAGCGCGTCGGACACAAGGGTTGCCCCGAATCCGCGGCGGGCCGCGGGCGGCGCCCCCCGCCGGACATCGATTGCCGCCATGTCCCGGGCTGCAAAAGGCTCGGTCGAACCCGTGACCATGTCGCCGGTGGCGGATTCCGTGGCGGATGAACGCCGACCTGTATCAAGTACGCCTGCAACGTCCGTATCGAGGCGCTGACGCGCGACATCACGAGCCGCCTGCAAAAGCGGAAACTCCATCGGCGCGTCGGCCGCAGCAGCAGACATGCCTGAATCAATGCCCACAGTGGCCATCAAAGGCGCCGCCCGGGTGGTTTCTTCGATGCCCAGGACGGTCCAAAACCCACCAGAGGCCACGGGGGCCGCCGCCGGGATCGTGACAAATGGAGCCGCTGGATTATCCGAGGCCCCGACTACCATTGAGTCCTGATCCAGTGATTCCTGACCCGGCATCGAGTCCGGGGAAGGGCGGAATGATTGCGGATGCGGATGCTGATTCGAAGGAACAGGAGGGCCGAACACGTCCGTCCCCTCCGCCACGGCCGAAAACATGGAGACAGATCGCGCCTGCACCGGGATTGATCCGCGTGCGCCATGTTCCCGTGGATCCGCGCGTCCCCCAAGGCGCAACAGCGCCCCCTCGTCGGACAGGTCCAGACCCGCGGTATACCGCACCCGCACCCCCGACAGGGCAGAAGGCACGAATGGCGCCGATGCCGGTTCCCCGGCGGTCCATGACGCTTGCGGTCCGGACCAGGCCGAAAGTGAGACACCTCGCGTGGACGACGAGCCGATCCGGTCTACGGAACGAGAATAAGCGGCGGCGCGGGCGGGCGAAGCCATCCCAGAGGCGGACAGCACATCCATTGACACGGCCCGTTGTCGCCCCATGGAGCGGGGGATCCGTGGTGTCGCGCGGCGCTGGGTGACCGACGCGATCAGAACGGCCTCCCGCGGTTCGTGGACACCGGTCGCAAAAGGCCCATGCGCCACCTGGTCAAGGGGTGATTCAGCGGTTGCGGGAAGGCTGCTGGGCGAAAGGACGCTGGGCAAGCGGAGCGCGACCTCCGGAAATACCTTCTGGATTGGTGAAGGCAAATCCGGACCTGACCCGGCCGGAACAGGCGCCTTTGCTGAGGGATGGAGGCGCGTCCCGCGCCCGAACGACAACATGCGTGCCTGTTCTGGCTCCAGGGAAGTGTAGGCCCCTGAATATGCCCGACCGCCCGGCTCCGGTCCATGGGCTTCAAACCCAGGCCCCTCGGTCAGGGCGGCCCCGGCCACCATCCGCACAAGGGCT
>JAADHL010000349.1:7669-10871 GCA_013151875.1 Deltaproteobacteria bacterium | reverse complement strand
GACGGCGGCCCTCATGGCCGATATGTCATCCAGTCCGCACCCCGTTGCCAAGGACTCGCCGGTTCGAGCCGCCGAAGTATATTGATGGAGGGTGAACGCGTCAATTACTCCGACCGCTTTCCTTGCTCTTTCTCTTTCTTTTTCTCTTCACCCAGGGCGATGATGTACTTGAGGGTGACGATGCGCGGAATCCGGTGTGATTCGAGGATGCGGTCCGCAATCTCCCCGGCCTTTACTTTCCTGCCCACCATATTGATGATGGACGGAGCCGCCTCTTCGAGTTTTTCAGAGTAGAGTCGCAGTTCCTCGTCCGACAGGCGCAGATGCTTGAGGGTCTGGAAGTGGACCACCATGTTCAGGGCGCCCAGCAGAATCCAGAGGAGGCCTGCCGACAGGCCGAATTCACCTATCCTGAACGTAAACCAGTCCCGGCCGTCCACCTGGTCGTACAGGAACAGACCCGTTCCAAGGGCCACGCAGAAAATTCCGATGTAGAAAAAACGCTTCGTCCCCATGAGCCGGATTATTCCCACAACGGCTTGAAGAGTCAACGCGGCCGTCGGACGGAGGCCGGTGGACGTGGACTTTTGTCCTATCCCGTTGGTCGAATCGCGATACAGGCGGGGGATCCGTGTACCCGGTGCTATAATCCCATCTCGTATGCCCTGGAGGTTGGTGGTTTGTCCCGGATTCGACTGATGGCGGCGCTGATCACGGCGGTTCTGACAGCCCTGCTGTGGACCGCGTCCGCCGTGGCTGAAACACCAGAATTCGGATTCAAGGAGGCCGAGAACAACTTCAGGTTCCAGGATTACAAGGCTGCTGAAAAGATTTTACGGCAACTTTTGCACCCGGAGGTCCTGCTCAAGGACCCCGAGAAGGTCATCAAGGCCCGCGAGTACCTCGGTGCATGCTATTTCTGGCTGAAAGATTACAAGAGGATGGAAGAGGAATTCACGTCGCTGCTGACCCAGTCTCCCAACTATAAATTGGACCCTTTCTACTATCCGGCGACCTTGATCGACCGGGTCGAGAAACTCAGGGCCAAGCTGGCGGAGTTGCGTATCATCGACCTGGGAAAGGGCGCGAAGGCCAAAGAAAAGAAACCCCCGCCGTGTCTGGTTCCGAAAGAAACGGTAACGCGACGGTCGCAGTGGGTCGCCCTGATCCCTTTTGGCGCCGGTCAGTTCCAGAACGGACACAACATGGAGGGCGCCCTGTTCCTGACAGGGGAGGCGCTGGCCCTTGCCACCAACATCGGTTCCTATGTGGCGGCGGATCGCCTGCGTGGCGCGGATGGGCTCTATTCGCCTTCCAACGCGAGGGTCGCGAAGCGCTTGCGAATCGTGCAGTATGTCTCTTTGGGAGTCCTGGTGGGACTCGCGGTATGGGGCGTTGTGGACGCCTCCCTGAAACTGAAGAAGGAAGAAAGGTCCGTCGAGATGGTCCCGTGCCCGGCGCCCAGGCAGCCGCAAGCCGGCGCCGGAACGTCTTTGTGCGTACGGTTCAACCGGTGATGGCCCGGCTGGGACGATGATGGGGACTGAATGACGACGACCGGTCGTTGAGGACCGACAAGGAGAAACGCCGTGGCTCAGATCGTGATTTTGAGCGGGGACAGGCCTCCCGAAGGTATCCCGCTGTTTCGCCGTAACACCACCGTGGGCAGCGACGATACCTGCGACATCGTGCTCCGGAGCGCCGGTGTTCGACCGCTGCATGCCGAGATAACGCTGGAAGGCGACGTATACCAGATTCTGCCGCTCGACAGGGACGCCGTAGTCTATGTGAATACCCGCAAGATAAAAAAGGCACGTCTGGCGGTCTGGGACGTGATGCGGATAGGTGGTTCCACCCTGCTGTTCGCGTCCGACGACCTGTCGTTGGAACCGCCCGGCACCGACGAGCAGGCCGCCCTGGACCAGTTGCAGAAGCTGTGCGATTTCAGCCGGAAGCTCATGGAAGCCGGGGACGTGGAAAAGGTCCTCAGCTCGCTGCTCGACGAGACCCTGGCCCTTACCAGGGCGACCAAGGGTTTCCTCATCCTGGTCGAAAACGGCCAACCCCATGTCAGGGTGGCCCGGAATCTGGATCGAAAGGCCCTGCCCGACGACGAATCTCTGTTCAGCGAGAGCATCGTCCAGAAGGCCCTGGCTGACGGCGAGCCCCAACTGGTTGCCGACGCCCTGAACAACCGGGAGTTTTCGGGCTGCACCAGCGTGATCAATCTCAAGCTGGCCTCGGTCATGTGCGTGCCCCTGAAGGTCGGCGGCGAAACCCTGGGAGTCCTCTATCTGGGCACCCAACGCCTCCTGGACCTGTTCGACAAGGTCAGGTTGAAGACCCTGAGCGTCTTTGCGGCCCAGGCCGCGGTCATTGTTCAGCACGTACAGTTGCTGGAGTCGCTGGAAAGGGACAACGTCCGGTTGAAGGAAGACCTGAAGGCCTCGCGTTTCGGGACGCTGATCGGGTCGTGCCCGGGGATGAAGGATGTATTCAACAGGATAACCCGCGTCGCCCCGACGGACGTTCCCGTGATGATCCTGGGCGAGACGGGCACCGGCAAGGAACTGGTGGCCAGGGAGATCCACGCCCGGAGCACCCGTGCCGACAGGGCGTTCGTGGCCATAAACTGCGGCGCGATACCCGAGAACCTCCTTGAAAGCGATCTGTTCGGACATGTGCGTGGGGCCTTCACCGGCGCGGCCACCACCACCATCGGCAAGTTTCAGGCCGCTTCAGGGGGTACCCTGTTCCTGGACGAAGTCGGTGAATTGCCTCTGTCGTTGCAGGTCAAGCTGCTGCGCGTTCTGCAGGACGGAGTCATCAACCGCGTGGGCAGCAGTCGGTCCGAAAAGGTCGACATCAGACTGCTGGCCGCCACGAACAAGGATGCCGAGGCGGAGGTGAAGGCGGGTCGGTTTCGAGAGGACCTCTATTACAGGATCTGCGTGGTGTCCATTACCATGCCGCCCCTGCGGGACCGGGGAGAGGACGTGGAAGTGCTGGCCCAGTATTTCCTTCGGAAGTTCGCGACCGAGTTTGAATCAAAGGCGTCTTCATTCACTCCCGAGGCGATCAGGGGCCTGAAAAAATACCGCTGGCCCGGAAACATCCGTGAGCTGGAAAACCGCGTGCGCAAGGCCGTGCTGTTTGGGGACGGACCTCGGGTAACACTCTCGGCGTTGGAGTTTCCAGAGGG
>JAADHL010000349.1:0-7652 GCA_013151875.1 Deltaproteobacteria bacterium | reverse complement strand
GCCGTCGCCCGCGAGAGATTCGAAACCGAGTACGTGATGACGGCCCTGAAGAAGAACGGTGGAAACCGTACCAAGACGGCCAGGGAACTGGGAGTGGACCCCAGAACCGTGTTCCGCTATGTGGAAAAGGAGAGGGAGGTTGGTCGGGAAGTGTGACAGTAATGTCCGAAAACGAGGCGGTTCCGGGGCGACCTCAAAAGGAACCGATTACGAAGTTGTAATTATATCGGTCGGTTGAATAACAGGATACTTTGGTACGCACATTGCACAAAATGCACCTGGATGCGGCAAGGCGGCCGGTAAGGTTGGCCTTGACGTGCCTTGTGCTTGCCGTGGGTTGCGTATGGCCGGTAGACATCAACGAAAGGGAGGAGGTCGGGCTGCCTCCGGTGCTGGACTGGACGCTCGTGTCCCCGTCGCCGGACCAGACGGTGGAGTTGCTTCCATCGGCGACGTTTTCCATCGAGGGCGCGATCTCGGATCCGGATACGCCGATAGAGAATCTGGACGTGTTCTGGTATCTGGATTTTCCGCAGGGGTGCGATACGGTCTGCAAGGGTCCCTTCAAGCAGGGGGGCGTGGCGGACAGGAGCATCCTGACCATCAATCACTGCACCAGCGATTTCAAATACCACGCGACTCAGGACAATTTCCATCTTCTGGAACTGATCGTCACGGACGGAAAGGTGATCAACGACAATCTGACCGGGAGGTCCATCCAGGGTGGTTACGTCTACGCGAGTTGGTGGTTGTGGGAGCCGAGCAAATGCGCGCAATGAACTATCGAGTCCCGGTCCTGGCGGCGGCGCTTGTGTGCGCCCTGGCGCTTGCCGCGTGTTCCGGCGGCGACGGCGGGCCCAACATGGCCGGCGATCAGCAGACACAGGGCCCGGGGGCGCCGGCATATACCGCTTCTGAAGCGCAGTGCTCCTCTGACTCCGATTGCCCTGAAGGCAACGGATGCGCCGGGTCGGCCGGCGTCTGTGTAGCCTTTGCCGAGGAGGGCCAGGTCTTTTCGGTCATGGTAAATCCGGTGGGCGACAAGGACCTGCTGCCTTATCAGTACGCTGGTGTCGCGGTAGGCGCGGGCGGGCGTCTGGACCTGGCAATAGACGAGCCTGTTCAGATCAAAGGCGTGGTCGTGTTCGGTCAGGAAAACGATGTCACAGCCGTCGATTCGGCCGGCAGCCCCAGGGCCTTGCCGAAATCGGACCTCGTGGGCGGCTACCTCGTAGCGACGGCACAGGGTCTGATTTCAGGCACCCAGCTTCGTTCCGAAACCAGCGTAAAAGCCCAGCAAAAAAGCGGCGAGGACTGGACTTTTTCATTGTCGTTGTTGCCGGAGGTGTCGTACGAACTGACGTTCATCCCCGATTACAGCGACGATAATCTGCCCAGCCTGCCCCTTTTCAGCGTCAGCGCCCAGTTTTCAAAATCCGGACGGTTCGACATCATGCTTCCACCGAAAAAGGAATACCTCGCGGCCCGGTTGACCGGAGTCGTTTTGTTGGAGGAAGCGGGAAACACTCCGGTCGCGGGCGCCAGGGTATCCGTCACTCTGGACAATGGTTCGTTCGGGACATCGTCCATTACGGATGAAAAGGGCGTGTTCACCATAGTCATGTCTCCCGGCCATGGTCCCGTTGCCCTGCATATCCAGCCGGGCGCCGGCTCCCCAGTGTTTCCGGCGCGGGATTTCTATTATGAAGACGGGATCAGCGAGCTTGCCGCGCAGGCGACCCCGAGGTTCGTTGTCGGGCCCGTCCCGCCGCTGCGGGATATCATTCTTCAGGTGGTGAACGTCAAGGACGGCAACCTGTTCCCGGTGCCGCAGGCCAGGGTGGAGGCCAGGGGAATGGCTGGCGCGGGCGAGGCATCCGGCCAGGGGACTACCGGCGACGACGGCCTGGTGCAGATAAGCCTGCTGGAGGGACTCTACGCATTGACCGTGATGCCGCCCTCGGGTTCCCGTTATGCTTCCAAACAGATGGCCCTCGATCTCGAGACAAAGGTGGGCGAGGACGTATTCGTGGTCCCGCTTGGCGAGCGTTCGAAGATCATGGGAATCGTGTCCCGAGAGGATTCCGGTGAAGGCGTTTTTGGCGCCGTGGTCACCCTTCAGACAAATCAGGTCAGCGCCTTCGAGGGCGCCGAACAGGGTGTTCAGGACTTCAGCGTCGATGCCCTGACCGGCCCTGACGGTGGATTCGTGGTCTTCGTGGACCCCGGACTTTATGCAGTGACCGTGGTCCCGCCGGCCAGATCGGGACTCGCCAGGTTCAGTCAGCCCAGCGTCGATCTTTCCGGGGGTGACGCGACGATGAAGGTTTCAATCCCGCCCGGCGCTCTGGTCAGGGGCGGCATCACCCGCGCCACGGACGGTTCGGTGATTCGGGACGCTCGCGTGCAGTTCTATTTCAACGCACCGGCCGACAAGGATGTAGTAGGTTACTGGGCGTTGGATCAGACCAGCTTCGCCGCGGCCATCCAGCTTGCAGGCTCGTCATCCGCTGATACGAACGGCGACTATTCCCTGGTCCTTCCGGCCCTGACTCTTCTTGAGAATGGAGGGACCCCATCTTTTGGAGTGGGCTCCCAGAACGGCGGAGCCGATGCGGAAAAAACCAGTTGGACCTCTTACGGCCTTCCAGCGGTCGATGTCCAGCCCGCGCCGGCAGCCGACAAGCGCTAACCGTCCTCGGGAACGGATGCGGTTCAGCAGACACTGGGCTGAAAAACAAAAATCCTGATATATTCCAAGACATGCCTAGTCCAGTGCAAAGCGGCGGATCGGGTAGGGGCCTCGCGGTAATTCTTTACGCCCCATGGACCTGGCTGGTCTTTATGCCCGCGTTCATCATCGCCACGTCGATATTGGGGACGATATCCCTCTTGCTGTCACGGGTGTCCCACAGGCTCGCCTTTCAGTGCGGCACCGTATGGGGCTGGTGCATGTGCCGGGTGAACTGGACGCCCGTAAAGGTGGTGGGTCGCGAGAAAGCGCGAAAGAACCAGGCCTACGTCATCATGACGAATCACCAGAGCCAGTTTGACATCCTGGCGTTCTACGGTCACTGGGGCCGCCAGTTCCGCTGGGTCATGAAGCAGGAACTCAGGAAGGTCCCTTTTATCGGTTGGAGCACGGCCGCGCTCAACAACATTTTCATCGACAGGTCGAATCGCGAAAGCGCCATTGCCAGTCTCAAGGCGGCGCAACCCCTGTTCGACCAGGGCATCTCGGTGCTGATATTCCCAGAGGGAACCAGAAGCATCGATGGAAAACTGCGCGAGTTCAAGAAGGGGGGCTTCATGCTGGCCTTGGACACCGGCCTGCCCATACTCCCCATTTCCATCAGCGGGACTCATCGGATACTGCCCGGCAAAACTCTCAAACTGTTGCCTGGTCGTGTCCGCATCACGGTCCACGACCCGATCCCGACAGCCGGCCTGGGTCCCGCCGACAGGGATGAACTCATGGCCAGGGTACGCTCGGCAATCGAATCCGGACTCTGATCTTGACGAACGGCTCGGGAGAATCTGGTATAATCACGATAGGAAAAGTCCTGGTAAGGGCAAAGGTCATGGCTTGATAACGGATGTTCAAGAAAAAACCGATTCCGCGGACTCGGATTGTTGCGGGCGGCTGGATGAAAAGGTACGCGACAGGACCGCCGAACTGGAAAAAGAGGTCAGGGACAGGCGCCGGGCGGAAAAGGCTCTGAAGGAAAGCAGGGAACTGCTGAACAGCTTCATGGAGTCCGCCACTGATGGGTTCATCGTCTTCGACACGAATCTCAATCTGATCGAAATCAATCGCGCGGCCCTGGACATGGCGTCGGTCGGTACCCGTAAGTCGGACTTTGTGGGAAGAAACCTCGCCGACCTGTACGCACCGGTCCGCCACGAAGGCAGGATGCGGAAATACCTCGACGTCATCCGGACCGGCGAGCCTTTTTTCGTGGAAGACGCGGTGCCCCTCGGCTTCAATGAAATCCACCTGTCGGTCAAGGCGTTCAAGGTCGGGGAGGGCCTGGGTCTGATATTGACCGACGTGACCGAGCGCAAGAAGCTGGAGCAAAAGCTGACTCTGCTCGCCACGACCGACCACCTGACCGGCGCGGCCAACCGTCGCCGGTTTTTCGAGATTGGCGAAAAGGAACTCACGCGGGCGCGCAGGCATGGCCACGAACTGGCCGTTCTGATGATGGACCTGGACCGTTTCAAGCAGATCAACGACATGCATGGGCACCAGGCGGGCGACGAGGCGTTGAAACTGGTCGTCGGGGCATGCCGCGAGACCCTGCGCACCGAGGATGCTCTGGGACGATTGGGCGGCGAGGAGGGCCCTGCTGCCCGAAACCGGACGGGCCGCCGCCCTGGCCACGGCGGAACGTCTGCGCGAGGCGGTCGCTGGTCTGAACCTTACGTCGGGTTCGGGCGATTTCAGGGTGACGGTCAGCATCGGCATTGCGGTCATGGATGACGGCGACGAATACCTGGATTCGCTGCTCGGCCGCGCGGACACGGCACTATACCTGGCCAAAAGCGAGGGCCGGAACACTGTCAGGGGCGACGGTAACGAGGCGCCTGTGGTCAATCCTGGAATCTGACCCCATGCCCATCCCGGCATCCCTACCGGGCCCAGGGACCCGATCCGCAAGGCTGGGCGCAAGGTGTCATCCGCCTTTTTCTGGCATAATACGCCCGGTGAAATTGGCAAGAAAAAGAACCGACCGCAAGAAGGTTGACGGCGAAACCAAGGGCGCCTGCCCCTACTGCGGCGGGGAGGTGGACTTTATGTGGACCTGCCCGTGCGGGTTTCGCATGTGCCAGGGGTGCATGAACGACAATCTCTGGGGACTGACCTGCAACAATATCACCTGGACCTGTCCCGACTGCGGACGTGATCGTTCATATTGATGTCCCGACCAAGACAGGGGCCGCCACCCTTGTCAAAGTGGTTCCAGAACGCCCTCGGTCAGTCGTTTTTCGAGGATCCGGGCATTGGTGCGCGCATCCAGGGCCCATCGGATACGGCCGAGGGCGTCCAACCTGAGCGCTGTTTCTTCCAGGGCCGTTCTGGCCTCGGACATGGTTTCGCGGCTGGTCATGATGCTTTGCCCGTTGCGATCATAGAAAGGCAGCATGAAGCGCACATCGACACCGTCACGGATGGCCAAATCGACGAAGTCCCGGATTTCGTGGACATTACGTCGAAGTATCACCATGCTGTAGACGATGCCGCCTGAAAAGCGGCCGGTGCCGCGCAGCTTCAGGAGAGCGTCCAGGTTGGCGCGAATGCGTTTCCACGGGGTGCCGCGGTTTACGGCCTCATACGTCTGTGGCGATGCGGCGTTGAGGCTCACCACAATGAATCGGAAAGGGATGTGATCGAGTCCCGCAAGCCAGCCGGGCCTGAGGAAAGAGCCGTTCGTGATGATGCTGAGGATAGCCGGGCGGTTGGATGCCGCCAATTGTTCGACGAATTCACGAAAGACGGGGGAAGCGAGTGGTTCCCCCCCATTGGCGTCGATTTCCAGGCCGCGATCAAGCCAGGGTTGAAGGTCGCGATAGAATGCGGCTGGTCGCTGATCATCGAGCGTCCCTTTTTCACCGCAATTGCACATCAGGCAGTCGTGATTACAGAACGACGTGACCGAAACACACAGGGTCGCGGGCGTAATGTCCGGGGTCGTATCTCCATCAAGCAGCGCCCGCACCAACTTTATCTGGTTTTCGACGGCCTGGGGCGGGCCTCCCCTGAGGGTGAGGCGTGCGGGGGTCTCGTTCCCAGCCAACAGGACCGGGCATTCACTGCGGCAGCTCGCGGGATGGATGCCCGACAGCATCTCCCTTCTGATAGCCCTGAACATCTCGGATTTCCACAGATCCGTGGGTGTCGAGCCCTTCGGTGCTCGATGGTGGCCGACCAGATAGTCGGAACAACAGGGACCATAGGTGCCTTCGTCATGCAGTTCGAGTCGGGTCCACGGCCGGGTGCATGGTAGTTCAGGCAGGCGATCCTCGGGGATGATGTCCCCAAGGGTAAGTTGGATATCCGGTCGGCCGGTAAGCAACCATTTCAGTTTTTGGTCCCAAGACGCCTGTTCGATGCGACCCACTCGCCCGCCGGCCGCCTCGAAGGG
The DNA here is from genome assembly GCA_013151875.1 of Deltaproteobacteria bacterium. Taxonomy (GTDB): domain Bacteria; phylum Myxococcota_A; class UBA9042; order DTJE01; family DTJE01; genus JADDHL01. Next base: position 1,506 of record JAADHL010000349.1, on the reverse strand, counting down.
TGTCAATTCATCGAAACCGAATTTGACGGCATAGGGCTCGGAAACCCCAGGGCACATGGTTTTCAGTGCGCAGACGTCACATTCCGGTCCAAACCTGGCGCCGCTTACCGGCGCGCCGTCCCAGTGTTTTCCCTCCACGACCAGCAGCCGCAAGGCGTCGTTGAAAAGGCAAAGCGGGTGGCCGGCATAGCTCCTGATGCTGATGTCCATCCTGCGCCGCACCTCGGCCGGCAGGCGTTTCATCAACTCAGAAATGGAGATGGGGCCGTCTGGACCGGGTTCGTCGTCTTCCGGATCAGGATGTTCGAGGACCAGGGAAACCATGTGGCCCGGCCGTGCCTTCAGTTTTTCAGCGCAGTGGACCAGGTCGCCGGCGTGTTCCAGGCTTTCGCGCGTGATCCGGAACACGCATTCAATCCTCAGCCCAAAGGTAGTGGACGCTGCCATGGAGGCATCCAGTTCCGCCACCCGGCTGCTGGTGTCGAGTTCATCCAAAGGGACCCGCAGCGTCAGCCGGTCTTTCAACGTGGACATGCGCCCAAGGAACCATGCATCGAGGTTTGAGGTCGTCGGCACTTGCAGCACTATTGGGACGGTCACGTTGCCTGCCGCCTTTTCGATCCGGTCTGCGGCAATGCGCGGGTCGAAAGCGTCCTCGGCCGCAAAGGAGATCCCGACATCGGGTGCGCTCCCTTCGGACACCCAGTCCGTGGGAAGACGCGGCTCCAGATGAATCAGCACCTTCACCAGCAGGTCGAGCGCTTCGAGGTCATCAGGCTGGATATCCTCTTTGTCACTGTATTGGTAGGAATAATGCTCGGTGGTTATGTCGTGGCCGCCCCTGTCGTCACGGGGTCTGACCCAGAGCGTGAGGACCCTGCCGTCGGCCGAGTCGATTTCAAAACACAGGGCGCCTTTCAAGGCAAAGACGCGCCGTACCGGGATCCCCATACGCCGCAGCAGGCGGCGCAATCCTTCCATCCAGGGGATGGGGCCTGCCGCGTGACCGTCGCGCCTCCCTTGAGTCATTCACGACTTCCTTAGTTGCAAGCCCCCACCGTTTTCCATGCAAGGACCTGGTCCCGGCCTTTGGTGATGAAGCCGTAGCGTCGGGCGTTCCAGTAGGGTTCGGAGTAATCGCTGCCCGCGTACTGGCGGCCGCCGTCGGCCCAGGCGCCGATGCCCAGCTCAAAGGGGTTTCGCTGCCACAGGAAGTCCGTGTGTCGGCGGAGCTGGAGGGGCAGAGGGCCGGACGCCTGTTTGGTGACGCACTTGCCATCGCCTACAGGGCACTCCCACTCTTTGTCGCCGGTGCAGTCGAAGGTGTCCATGCCGTTGACGGCCGGGAGTTGCAACCCCATCACCGTGATCTCCTGGGTGCAGACGCCGATTTCCTGCTCGGTGGGGCACTCGGCATTGATGCCGTCCGGCGGCCATGCCATCTGCTGCGCCGGCGCGATTGCGTAGCTTCGGCGCGGATCGTCCAGCCACTTGGTATCGTTCGGG
>JAADHL010000311.1 GCA_013151875.1 Deltaproteobacteria bacterium | reverse complement strand
CATAACGGATGATGGTCCCCGCCTTTCCGGCCGCGTACACATGCTCCCCATCCAGCGCAAAGACCCCCCGCAGGTCCACGTCGGTGGTCGTGAACACGTTTCGCCATTTGCCGTCATCGAGGGCCAGGATCACACCCAGCCCGGACGCGTACAGCCGCCCTTCCGAGGTCTGGGCCAGGGCATACAAGTGCCGGTCCGTGGGGCTGTCTTCGAGTGGTGTGTACACGTCCCCCTCAAGGTGCACGATGACCCCGTTCGCGCCGACGATCCACGCCTCGTCCTCGGACGTGTATCTAATGGCGAAAAGATCGGACCCGGCCTGGGTGTTGCCGACGACCCATTCCCCATCCTGACGCGTGGCCTCGATGCCGGCGGCGCCAACCGCGGTCACCCTGCCCGAGGACGTCCCGTGAACCCCGAAAAGCGGTTGATCAGCCCCTGTCTTCGAGGACACCCAGACCTTTCCATTGAAGCGAACCACGGTCCCGCCCTCGCCCACCGCCCATACCGTCTTGGGCCCGGCCGCATACACTGCATGGAGGTCCACGCCGTCGCCCACGACAAACGTGGACGACTTCCCGTCGACGAATTCGACCACCGTGCCGTCCGCGCCCACCGCCCAGGCGTGCCCGTCCGAAAGCGATGACACCCCCTCCAGGTCCGGAAAAGCCACGGCGCCGAGGGAAATGACGCCGCTGCCGGAACCCTGAACCGCGACGCCTCCGGCGCCAACCGCAAGCATGCCTCTCTCGCACGCATGCAGGTCGTTCGTGACCCCGGAAGGGACCTGTTCAAAGACGCCTTGGTTCATCCTGACGACCGTCCCGCCGCTGCCCACGGCCCACAGGCCGGTGTCCGGGTCGTCGCACACGCCGTAAAAGGCCGTAAGTCCCCACACGCCCATGGGTTTCCATGTCTTGCCGTCGAAATGGATGATCGCGCCGTCGGCCCCCACCGCGAACACATTGTCCGGACCGGTGCCGGACACGCCGAAAAGGGTCGGAAACGACGTGGGCTGCACCACTTCCCCACATTCCGTCGTCAACCTGACATCATCAATATAGACGCCCTCTCCCTGATTGATCATTGAATCGACCGAATCGAAAAGGAACCGGATCCTGATCGTCTGGCCCACGAATTCCGTCAAGTCCACCACGGCCTGCTTGAACACTCCGCCGGTTGTCCCGCCTACTTCGGCCTTCTCCCAGACCGTTACCGCGGCTCCCGCCCCCTTCACAACCTGCACCGACAGCTTGTCATAAGAAGAAGAAGACTCCGAATCGATGAAAACCTCGAAGGTCAGGGTCGCCGATTTGGCGTTGGGGATGACCACGGCCGGGCTGGTTGCCGATGCTCCCACTATCTTGCCGTTGTCGAAGTCAGGGCATATCAGACCGGGATCGAACGTACACGGAACATCGGACCTGCCGAAGTGCAGGGAGTAAGATGGGCTGGTATAGCGCGGCTGTCCGCTCAACGCATCCTCGTGCGAAAACACGTTCCAGACTATCCCGCCCTTGTCGGCCACGCCTTCATAGGAATCGACCACCTCGAACCCGTCCAGGGACCCTTCACCGCTGCCGTCAAAGCCGGTTTCCAGGGAAGGAAAGCCGCAGCAACCAGGGACAGGGGCGGGAACAAGCACGCACTCCGCGGACTCGCACTTGGCGACGGCGCATGGATCGGCGGACCCGCAATCATCGTCCGTTGCGCACTTGGCGCCGCCCCATCCATTCTGGTAATGAAGGGTGGCGCCGCCCATTCCCACCATCCAGAGATCGCCCGGTCCAGAGCCCCAGACGCTGTTCAGGATTGGGGGATCGAAAGAAGGGGAAATGTCGGAAAACACAGAGCCGTCAAAGCGGTATGCGCGCGGCCCCGCCCCGACCACCACGACATCCTGGGACGATGCCCCCCACAGCCCCTTGAACACGTAGTCGTCGGGAAAACCCAACCCTATCTCAACCCATCTGGCCGGTTCGGGAGGAGTTTCTTCATCCACTGCGTCCACTGTCTCGACCGGCACGCCGTCATGGTCGTCAGCGACGTCGAAAACGTCCGGCGCATCATACACTTCCGCGTCTTCGGACACATCCGACTGGTCGCGCGCGTCCAGGTTCGGGGCATCCCAGGGGCCGACGTCCGTCAGGTTCCCGTCACCCGAACCGCCGCACGACCCAAGGGACCATGCCAGGACAACAGCAAGCGTCACACGATGTTTCAATCAAACCCTCGCTTCCGTCAATTCCCAAGGGCCTCGGGTGAATACACGACGAACGTCCCATTGTCGCCCACCAGGAAAAGGCCGCTTCCCCCGGCCCCGTCGCCGGCCACCGCCCTGAATACGCGGAAGGTCCCTGCATCCAGTCGTTCCACCTCGTCGCCGCCGGTCAGGCGCAGAATCGTACCCGCCCAACCCACGGCCAGGACCGCGCCGCCGCGTGAGCCTCCCATGCCGTACAGAAAGGTCGTCGGTTCTTCATGGAGGCGATCGCATTTCACCGTATCGCAGGTCAGAATCACGCCATTGTCGCCCACGGCATAGACTTTGTCTTCGCCTGGACCCGACCACAGGTCCCACAGGGTGGAATACGTGCCTGAAAAAACCGACTTGAATCCCGAGCCCTCGTCCACGTATATCTTGCCTGCCTCACCGGCCACGAAAAGGACGCCGTTGTCGAGGACGTCAACCGCCTTGACCGAGAACCCGGAAAGGCCGCCAACGCTGCTTACGTCGCTTCCGACCACATGCAGCAACGTCCCCGAGTCGCCGACGACCCAGGCGCCTTCGTCGGTTGCCCTGACGTCGTTGAGGTCCTTGCCTGTCTTGCTTTCCAACGGAACGACTTCATCCTGATCGAGCTTCAACAGGGCGCCCGAAGCGCCGACCACGTAGCCGCCGGATACGGCTTTCAGGTCGCCTTGCGTGCCTGATTCAAGGGTGCCTAAACGCCCGTCGCGGTAGGTCAGAATCAGCCCGTGCGAACCCACCGCCACGACCGTCCCGTCGTCACGGACCCATGCGTCGTCGAGGTCCCCAGTGACACCCAGGTCCTGATCCGCCCAGGCCTTGTCCTGGAGGCGCACGGCCCTGGAGTCCAATCCCGCCGCGAACATGCTGCGCGTGCCGTCCGGATTCAGCAGCCCGGCCACACCGCGAAAATCGGAAAAGACATTGTACGGCCCGGCTATGGTGGCAAGCGTCCATTTCTTGCCGTTGTACTTCAGTATCGCGCCGTCGTCTCCGACCGCGTAGACCTCGTCTCCGGACAATCCGCGGACCTCATACAGGTCGCGCGGGGGGTCGTATGTGTCATTGGTGACCTGGATCTTCCAGGTGATGCCGTCGAAAACGGAGACCGTGCCCAGGGTGCCTACCGCGTACATGCGACCGTCGGGTGACCTCCAGATGGACCTCAGCGTGGAAGCCGGGCCGCCGATCTGAGTCTGGATCCAGACGGTGCCCTTCAACTCAACCAGGGTGCCGAACGCCCCCACGGCATACACACCGCCAACCTTGGACGCATAGGCCCCATACAGGTCATAGGTGACGCCCAAGCCCTCCTTGGTCCATTCCCCGTCCTTGTAGTGCATGATCACGCCGCCTTTGCCCACGACGTAAAAGTCCTCGGCGTCGAGCACACCCACGCCGTACAGGTCCGCATCGGTGGGCGGCGCAAGCGACTCCCATTTTCCCTGTTCAAAGCGCAGCACGGTTCCCGAGGCCCCGACCGCTATCACGGCGGCGCCCTCGCCGGCGATGCCGAAAAGGTCCGCTTCGGTGGGCAGGATGGCGGTCGGGACGAAATCCAGGCCGTTGTATCGCAGTGCCAGTCCATGGTCGCCGACGGCCCAGACGCCGGCCTCCTGAGAGGCCCACATGGCCCTCACGTTGCCCAGCGCCGACAGGTCCACGGACTTAAATGCAGATTCTTGAACTCCCGTGTCCGTATCGGCGCCGTTGTCACCCGCATCCGCGGATTCCAGTTCCTGATCCAGGGTGTCTTTTTCCAAGCCGTTATCCATGATTTCCGGATTGTACGCAGCGTCCCCGTCACGAACGGCGATATCGTTGGCTGGTCCAGAGTCGTCGACGGCTTCGCCACCGGAAGAGCAGGCGGCCGTGGCCAGCGCGACGGCGCTGATGATGAACAGGATTATCCGGCATCTTTGTTTCAACACGACCTCCAAGGAACACGGATGAAGGAATTCTACCCGAGTAGCTGATGGATTGACAGGATCTCGGGCGCACCTTGATCCCGCGCGCGCCGGAAACCGTTGCATGCAAAAAAGGTGACCGCCACCTTTTTTGCAGTTGTCAACTCCTGAGTTGACCGGTGCCGCGGGCGATCCATTTATAGAT
>JAADHL010000028.1:1811-6191 GCA_013151875.1 Deltaproteobacteria bacterium | reverse complement strand
AAACTGGCGACCAGGGGCGCCGCCATTACCGAAATCAAGAGGACTTTCCGTGAGCAGGCGCTGGAGTTCCTTACCAATCCGAACGTCGCGTTCCTGCTGTTCCTGGTCGGCGCGCTGTTGATCTACGTCGAGGTCACCCACGCGGGCATGGTCCTGCCCGGAGTCACCGGCGGAATACTGCTGTTGCTTTCGGTCATGGGCTTTTCTTTCCTGCCGATCAACGCGACAGGCGTCATACTCATGCTGGTGGCGCTGGGCCTGTTCATTGCCGAGGTCATGGTCCAGGGGTTCGGTCTGCTTGGGCTCGCCGGGGTCGTGTGCCTGGCGCTGGGCGGAATCATGCTGATTGACCTGCCCGAGGAGGGTATTGCCGTGGACCCGTATCTGGCTGTAAGCGCCGCAGTGGCCTTCGGCGTCATCTCCGTTCTGCTCATGGGCCTTGCCGTGCGCGCTTTGCGAAGGCAGGCCGTCACCGGAGCCGAGGGCCTGGTGGGATTGAAGGGTGAAGCCTGTACTGACCTGAATCCGGATGGAAGGGTATTCATTCGCGGCGAATATTGGAACGCGGTCTGTGAATCGCCCCTTACCAAGGGCGCAAAAGTTGTGTGCACCGGGATGGACGGCCTGGTTCTGAGGGTCCGGCCTGAATAGCCCGGGATTAAAAGGAGGTTCCCATGATTGGGGGTTTTGTCATTCAATGGTACTACGTGATCATCGTCATCCTGCTGCTGTACCTGTTCAGCGTGGTCAACATCCTGAGGGAGTACGAGCGGGGAGTCATTTTCCGCCTGGGACGACTCCTGTCCGGCACCAAGGGTCCGGGATTGATCCTGGTTTTCTGGCCGATCGACAAGATCGTCAAGGTGGACCTGCGCACCATCACCATGGACATCCCACCTCAGGACATCATCACCAGGGACAACGTCACCTGCAAGGTGAACGCGGTATCGTACTTCCGCGTGGTGGACGCCTCCAGGGCCGTGGTAGAGGTCGAAAACTATATGTACGCCACCAGCCAGCTTGCCCAGACCACCCTGCGATCCGTGCTGGGCGAGGTCAGCCTGGACGAACTGCTGTCGGAACGCGAAAAACTGAACATGCGCCTGCAGGAGCAGCTGGACAAGCACACGGATCCATGGGGCATCAAGGTTGCTCTGGTGGAAATGAAACAGGTCGATCTGCCGACCGAGATGCAGAGGGCCATGGCCAAGCAGGCGGAGGCGGAGCGCGAAAGAAGGGCCAAGGTGATCCATGCCGACGGCGAGTTCCAGGCATCTCAGAAACTGCAGGAGGCCTCAAAAATCCTGTCCGTGGAGCCGGCCGCTTTGCAGCTTCGCTATCTTCAGACGCTGACCGAGATCGGAACCGAAAAGAACACAACCGTGGTCTTTCCCCTGCCCCTCGATCTGATCAATTTTTTCCTGAAGAAAACCGGAAAAGACGGGGCCTGACGATCAGCTGATCGCGCGGGCCACTGTTTCGCGCAATTTATCGATGTTGAAAGGCTTGTCTATGCATCCACGTCCCGAGCTTCCCAGAAAATCCTGGTCCTCCGGGTCCGAAACGCCGCCGCTCATGAACAGGACCTTGTCCGCGATCTCCGGCTGGTGACGTTTCAGGGTTTCGAACAGTCTCCTTCCGTCGATTTCACCCTTAAGGTTGTAGTCCAGAAGAACCAGGTCGTAATCCTCGATCAGCAGCCGGCGCTGGGCCTCCCTGGCCGTCGGGCAGATGGCGACCTCGTAGTCGGCGCCGAGCACCTTCTGAGTCAGCTTGAGAATCAGCGGTTCGTCATCCACCACCAGGATATGCCTGGTGCGATTGCCCTGCCCCTCCCCGTGCAAGGGGTCGTCCGCATCTCCGTCCACCTGAAGAGGGGCGTCAGTGGTGGTCAACTCCTCGATTATCCGCACGCACTCCCGCGCCTGCTCCAGAATCCTGTTGGCCTGGACCAGGGCATCCTCCTTCAGGTCCGAGCGCGAGGCCAGCAACTGGGCATAACCCACGACCACGGTCAAAGGATTCATTACGGCATGATGGATGTATGCCATTTTCTCGGCTTCGCTTGCGCCTGCTTCTGGTTTCTTCATCTGGGCACCTTCCACGTTCCGGCATGGTTATCTATCAATAATACCGGCTGGTAGTCAACCATTGCCGCAACTGATCGATCCGCAGGTCGCCGTTCGTGCTTGGTTTGTCTCTTGTCGTCGATTGCAGGACAGGCGGGAAGGGACGCATATAGTCACGCCCGGGGATGCGCCTTTTCATATACCTTTCGCAGGCGTTTGCTGGTGACATGCGTATATATTTCCGTGGTGGATATGTCCGCGTGTCCCAGCATCTCCTGCACCGATCTGAGGTCGGCCCCGTGGTCCACGAGGTGGGTGGCGAAGGAATGCCTGAGTTTATGCGGCGAAACCCGTCTGGCGAGGTTGGCCGTTATCCCATAGTTGCGCAGGTTCCGATAGAACCCCTGTCTGGTCAAGCCTGATCCCCTCGCAGTCACGAACAGCGAATCACGGGTGACCTTGCCCCTGCTCCGTTGCTTCGCCAGCAGGGCCGGCCTCGCCTCCTCCAGATACAGCCGAACGGCTTCTATGCACGGCTCCGATACCGGAACCACCCTCTCTTTGTCGCCCTTGCCCCTGGCCAGCACGAACCCCTGAACCAGATTTACGTCCCTCATCTCCAAACCCAACGCCTCGGATATCCTCAGGCCCGACCCGTAAAGGAGTTCCAGAATGGCCCTATCGCGCAAACCAACGGGGGTATGGGCCGGGGGGGCCTTCAGCAGCGCGTCAACCTCGGACTCCGACAAAACGCCGGGCAGGCGGCGGGTAAAACGCGGTATCTCGAGTTCCTCGGTCGGGTCCTTGCCGATTGCCTCGGTTTCCCTGGCCCACCGAAAGAACTGCCGGATCGCGACCACCATGGCGGCCAGGCTCCTCAGGGAAAGACCCCTGTCCAGCACGGCCTTCAGAAAGCGCTCGATCGCCTCCCTGTCCACATCGGTCGGCGACACCCTCCCCTTTCCCTTTTCCAGAAAGGCGGTCAGACGCGACAATGTCCTGGAATAAGCCGCAATGGTGTTGTCCGACAGCCCCCGCTGAACCCTGAGATGAAAGATGAAGGCGTCAATCGCATTATCCATGTCCCAATTCTAACGTGATACCGCGGCCCCGCCCAAGAACTCGACAGCCATCCGATTGAGGATTCGGTCATCCGGATTCATTTTCAGGGCCGCCGATACCAGTACACCGGCCGCCCGGCCGTATCCCTGCGCCCCCAGGAAACGCGCGCTGGACGCCAGGTTACGCAGAACCACGCGTCGGGTCTCGATATCTGCGTCGGACCATCCCCTGATAACGTGCCGGACGCGCCGTATATGACCCAAGGCTTGACGTGTAATATCAGATAGTTCCACATCAATATCGTCATCACTGCTCACACTCATGCACCATCCGGCGAACTCCAGGGGCGGATACAGGCCCTCCCAGACCCTCGATGCCTCCACCCGGACAGGCCTGCCGGATGCCGCCAGGGCCAGTATGTCTGTCCAGTCCAGGGTCCCTCTTGCCGTGAAGTCCCGTACAAGGTCATCCAGATCGTGGTCCAGTTCCGCGAGGCGTGCGGCGTATCCGATGCCGCCACGCGCCTTCTGGTACAGGCTCTCCTGGGCTATGGTGACGTCCGGCCTGTAGCCCTCCACCAGCTGCAGATACTGCGTCATGAACAGGACAGGGTAATGAGAAACGAACATCGCCGTCCTGGGCGGCTGTTCGTCGAGCACCAGCGTGCCTATGCCGTAGGTGTCCATGAAAGACGCCCTCTCTTCGGCGATCTGAAACCCGCGCGCCATCGGCATCAAGGCCACCGTAAGCATTGCCGCGCCTCCGACCAGGCCCAGTATTCTGGCCGACACGCCGTCAAGCAGGGCCGAACCGTCCACCAGCAGAGCTCCAAATGACGCCGACAGCACCGCGGTTCCAGCGATCCCAACCAGAAAATAGCCGTGGTCGTCAGGGTTCGATGGGTCCAGAATACCCATGCCGATCTTTGACGCCATGCTGGCGCCGATGAGCACGGCCAGGACCAGCAGGTTCCGCCACGCCCCCCGCCTTGCGATCATGTACGCGCCACCCGCTGACATCGCCAGACCAACGGGCCCCAGCGCCCCGCCGACCAGGCCCACCGCCTTGACGCAGTTGTCCAGGATGCCGGTCACAGGGTCGATGAATCCGCCCACCGAACCAGCGAAGATCCTGGCGGACGCGAACCACGCCAACCCGCCGAACGAGGATGTGTCGGCCCAGACGGGCCAGGCGCCAGCGAGAAACCTCGCCCACAGCAAGGCGTATGACCAACAGGCCACCCAGACGA
>JAADHL010000028.1:0-1806 GCA_013151875.1 Deltaproteobacteria bacterium | reverse complement strand
CGTCACGGCGGCCACGGCCGTTCCATGCGTGAACAGCCGGCGACGCCTCAGGAATGCAATCATTACCGCGGGAACGGCAAGTACCGTCAGCAGGTGATGATTTCCAACGCCCAGGGCGATTATCACGGCCAGTAAAGCGCCTATACGCCAATCACCCGGTCGTCTCAGGGCCATTACCAGGGCGCCCAACACAATGGCCGAGTTGAAGGTATAGACCTCTACCGACATCGCCTGAATGACCGCCGAGCCGCTGAATCCATAACCCAGGGCGGCCGCCGCGCCCGTCAGCATGGCTGTCCTGCCTGAAGGGCCGGATCTGGAAACCGACCCAACCACGCTGGTCGCCAGCATAAACGTCAGTCCCGCTGAAACCGCCCCGAAAAATGCGGAAAAAAGATTGGCCCGGAAGGATATGTCCCCAACCGGCAGCAACAAAAACCCCTTCAGCAACATGATCAGAACTGGGTGACCAGGCGGGTGAGCCTGAGCGAGATTCGAGGCCGCTGTGATGAACTCCGGCGCATCCAGCCAATAGGGCGCGGCGGGCAGGAACACGATGTATCCCAAAAAGACCACGGTCGCCACAATCGCGGCGCCCCTGGCTTCAGTGGCGGTTTGTGGTCGCAAATCACTCATCGCGGCCAGGTCGCTTTGTCGATGTCGGGGCTCAGCATTTTCCCGGGAATCAGCATGGGTCGATCCCCAGCGTGAGCGATGGCCCTCGCATGCTTGGTTCTGCTTTGCGCTTTCAGCTTTATGCCGGCCCTGCGTGCAAGCCCCGTCACCACGCCAAGGGCAAGTTCAGAATCCGCGCTTTCTATTTCCAGTTCATAGTCCACGCTTCCGTCGCCGAACACCGTCTGGTCCGCCTCCAGCACGATGCCCCCTTCACCAATGTCAAATGCACGGCGAAGAGTCCGTGACCAGGCGACCACGCCCAGCTGATCCCCCTTGAACAGTTCCAGAATGCCGCTGAATCCAGGGCCTTCAGGCGGCCTCAAAATGCCGCGCTTTTCAACCCAAGCGACCGCCTCGTCCCTGGGGGTTTCTTCCTCGAACTCGACGGCCTCGAACACCCCAGGCAAATTGGATGGGATCCTTCGTTTCAGGGTCAACCACGCCCGGTTTTGCGCGATTCTCAGGCGCAGGGATCCATTTGACGTCTTGATCCGTCGGTCCATGGTGTCCAGGTACATATTCAATTGATCTCTGGTACGCAGAGGGGCCGGCAGCACGGCAAGCAGTCTTGCGAAGTCGTCCGCGCCGTCAAGGGCGAACTTGGACTCGATCTCGATCATGACTTGGGGCCGATTGTCGGGCCTGTACCGGTGGAAACGTTCATCGGGCGTTCAACAGTGAAAAACCCATATATGTCAAAGCGCCGGCGGAAAGCAGTATCAGCAGAAACAGCAGGACGCTCCTGAATGTACCGGTCTTTTTCAAAGGGGCGAGGGTCTTCGGGAATCGGTATGGCCGATGCCTCGACTGGCGGGGTGTCGGCATCCAAGTGATCCGCGCGGGACATCTTGCTGGTGGTCTTTGTGAACACATCGTCAGGGATGGGCGCGTCGCGCCTCTTTGAATCGCGCACTGCATCCATCAGGCCCTTTTTCGCCTCGATCGCATCCGCGTATCGCGCACTCCTCTTTTTGGCCAGGAAACGATCGATAACTCCCTGATAGGCAGGGTGCAGGCCCGGGCGTTTCTCCACAAGGGGGATCGGGGGCTCGGACAGGTGCTGCGTGGCGACTTCCAGAACGGAATCGCCGGTAAATGGAAGCTCGCCCGTGAGCATCTGATAAAGGA
>JAADHL010000112.1 GCA_013151875.1 Deltaproteobacteria bacterium | reverse complement strand
GAGGTCGACGCCACAGATGAAGACACATCTTTGGACACGGTCGATGCTGTTCGTATATGCCTTCGCATCATTGATGTCTGCATGCGCGGGGACGGGCGGCACGGTACGAAAGGACGCGCCCCTTTTGTATCCTCCTCTGCCCAACAAGCCGAGGTTGCAGTTTCTGACCGCGTACACCACCGCCGAGGACGTGGAGGAAAAGAATTCCTTCATGGATTTCGTGGTGGGCCGGGAAGAAATCAACAGGTCGCTTTCCAAGCCGTACGGGGCCACGATTATTCCAGATGACAGGATAGTGGTGACGGACCCGGGCGCGAACGATGTGGTGGTGTTCGATCTGGCCAAGCGTGAGTTTCGCAGGTTGCGTGGGAATACCGGCGGCGGCCATGCCAAGAACCCGATCAACCTCACGTCCGGTCCGGACGGCACGATCTATCTGGCCGATGCCGGCAGGAATCAGATATTGGTGTACGGGCCGGACGAGAATTTCATCCACGCCCTTGGCGTTGATGGGGAGTTTCGTCCGACGGACGTGGCTGTCCATGGCGACGAACTCTACGTGTGCGACGTCCAGCATCATCAGATTGCCGTCCTGGACCGTCGTACCGGGAAGGAACTGCGGCGGATCGGCTCTCCTGGAAGGGAAAAGGGGCAACTGTACCTGCCTACGAATCTGTCTGTCGGCCCTGACGGCGACATATACGTTTCCGAGATCGGCAATTTTCGAGTCCAACGTTTTCGGCCCGATGGAACCCCGGTAGCCGTGATCGGCAGTCCGGGAGACATGCCCGGTTCCATGGCCAGACCCAAGGGTGTCGGGGTGAGCCCGGACGGCCATGTCTACGTGGTTGACGCTGCGTTCGAGAACGTTCAGATTTTTGATCAAGAAGGCCGGTTGTTGCTGTTTTTCGGGGGGCCTGGCGCCGAGCCGGGGAATCTGTACCTGCCTGCTGGAATCGAGGTGACCACGCGCGGTGTGAAGATGTTCCAGAGCCTGGCCGACCCAAGGCTGAAACTGCGATACCTGGTGGTCGTGGTCAGTCAGTACGGTCCGCGGCGAATCAACGTGTTCGGTTTCGGCGACTGGACCTGGCCAGAGGGTTCGAGCACGGGCGAGCCGGCGACTGGCGAAGATTCCGAACCAGGACAACCCGCTGTACCCCCCGGGGACTGAAGGACTCTACGATAGCGTGCTTCATGGGATTCCGAGAATCGGCCGTCAGGACGGGGCGTCAGGCAGGGCTGCCCGGTGGGAACCGGCCGCGTGGCTTGTCGCCTTCCTGGTCTTGATTCAGGCTGGATGCGGCAGCCCCGAAACCAAGTACAAGGTGCTCTCGTTCTTCTTTGATGGCGTGCCTCCTCCGGGCGACGGGGCCAAAGCGGGCAAAGGTGCCGAGAAGGAGGACGACTCCAAGGGGATCGTCCCGGCCGAAAAGGCCAACGAAAAACCGACGCAGGCTTCCAAGAAGCCGAAAACGCCGTTGATGCCCAAGCATCCCCCTTATGCTGATCGCAAGTGCCTGAAATGCCACAAGTCCCTCGGCAGCGGGGCCGCGGTGTTGGCCGATTCGTGCTTTGGGTGTCACCCCCGAAAAGAGATCGTCCCGGAACACCCGCATGATCCGGTGGAGGAGGGGTCCTGTACCGAGTGCCACGATCCCCACGAGAGCCCCAACGAGCATTTCCTGCGCAAGAAGCCCCAGGAATTGTGCGCAGAATGCCACGACTACGACGACGATGACTTCGCTGCGCGCCATGAGCCCCTGACCGACCGCAGGTGTACGGCCTGTCACAACGCCCATGGTGGAGATGGGCCAGGCTTCATTGGAAAAGGCGACGTGGGCGAAAAGTGCGCCAAATGCCACAATCTGCACCTGGCCAGCAGGGCGTATCGACATGGACCCGTGGACGCCGGACTTTGCCTGGAATGCCACGGCTCGCACGAAGCGCCGGGCGTCGCCCACCTGAAGCGGAAGGGGGACGCCTTGTGCCTGGGCTGCCATTCCAAGACCGGCCTGCGCAGTAGGCCTGCCCACAGGAAAAGGCGTCTTTCGGACTGCCTGGGATGCCACGATCCCCACGGCTCAAAACGCCGTTTCATGCTGAAGTGGGGTAAGGGGGGCTCCCATTGAACGTTCAGCGCGGATGGCCGTGGCTGTTGCTGATTGCCCTCGCGGCATGGTTTCTGGGCGTGTCGCGTGTTGCCGACGCCAAGCAGAAGGTCCGCGTGTTCCGACTGGATGATGTGCACGCGGTCTGGGGGTTTCTGACAGGCTATCAATACGAGTCCTATGCCTTCCCGAAATTAGGCGTCCCCGGAAACACGCGTCAGTCGCTGCTTCTGGGCGAGCGCCTGGGTGTGGCTGGAAGAGGTTCCGTGTTCCATCCCAGATTCTGGAAATGGCAACTGAGCGCGAACGTGTATGTTTCACAAAGATGGTACAAGCAGGCCGACGGGGACAAGGGATGGGACCACTATGTGACAGGTGAGTACCAGTTCGATTCGCTTATCCTCGAAAGGCACCCGTATCCGATTCATTTGTTCGGCCGTCGCTACACGGACGTGGTCCGCAGGGATTTCGCCCGCAACTTCGAGGTCACGACGCACCGGTTTGGGGGCGACTTTACCTGGCAGAACGGGGTGTTGCCCATCCGCATCTCGGCCGAGCGGCTGACGAACGACTACGGTCTGGCAGGGTCCGATATCGGGGACGAGGGTTTCACCCATGTGTCAGCCGAGATCAGCCGCCGCGGACCAAGGGACAACGGGCTGTTGGAATACCGGATGTACGACTACACGAACCACAGATACTCGGACCTGAACTACCGGTCGCATGAACTGCTGCTTCAGCACGTGTACTATCCAGGCGAGTCCCCGAAGCGCCCGTACAGGCTTCAGACCTCGGCGCGCTACACCTTCCGCAACGCGACCGTGGACCGGGACGACGGAATGCTGCGCGAAACCGTGACGTTGCGATGGCTGGACGCGTTCGAAACCAGGTTGGGTTACCAGTTCTCGACTTGGAATTCCAGGGACAACAGGACCTTTCGCAACTCAGTGGATCTGGACATCCGCTACAGGCTTTACGACAGTTTGTTCATGGGGTTGTTCGGCCAGATCGGGGCCAACACGCGGCCGGAGGGTTCCGACGTGGACGGGTCGATCGGCTGGGACATCACGTACCGGAAGAAAATACTGGACATTTTCGTGATGAGCCACACCTATCAACTGCTGGGATCCCGCCTGTTCGGCACGTCCGCCACGTACGTGCGCATCGTGAACGAGCCGATGACGCTTTCGGGCTACGAACCAGTCATGCTGGCCCAGTCGGACGCTGACCAGGACGGCTTGGAGGTTCTGGATCCAGCCACCCAGAAGCAGTTCGTCAAGGACAGGGACTACGAGGTCAGGGTGCAGGGGAGCCAAGTGCTGGTGGCCAGGTTGCCGGGTTCACTGATCCCCGACGGCGGATCGGTGCTGGTAAGCTACTGGTACAGTCGGAAAAGCGGCGACATGAGGACCTTGGAGCATCGCTACATCGGTCGGCTCCAGACGACGTTTTCGCGGCATTTCATCTTGTACGGCGACGTGTCCGAGCGTTGGACCTCCCAGTGGACCCCGAGTACGCTGGCCGAGCGGGACAGGTACGAATCCCTTGGCGCCGGCATGAACCTGAACTGGAGCATCGTGGGGCTGAATCTGGATGTCCGTCGGTATCGTTCCGACGAATTCCGGTCCCTGGACCATTCGGGCACGCTTACGGTGCGGCCCTCCTTTGGGCCGGTGCGTACCCTGTTCGGAGCCAGATACCTGCTCCAGAAGGTTGGAGGTCCGGTCACTGAATTCCGTAAATTTTTCGAGGTGTTCACCGAGGGAAGCGCCATGATGGCCCATAATCTGACGGGGCAGATAAGGGGGCGTTTTCACGGCGAATACGGGGGGCCCAGCGACGGCTACTACGTTGACGGCGACGCCACCCTGCAGTGGAGGATCCTGACCATAGACCTGAGGCTGGAGTACCGGGTGCAGGTACAGCTCAGGTCGGACCAGAGGTTTCAGAACCACCGTGTTTTCTTCAGCATCGGACGTGGGATATGATCGGGACGGAGGAATCATGACACTGCCAAGGCGGACGCTCCTGGTGGCACTGGCGCTGTTCAACCTGACGCCCATGGCCTTGGGCCGCAATCGAGCCGGACTGGGAGGCGTTCGTGGGACTCCACACGACTTTTCGTCGAGGGCTGGAAGTGGCGCGGGCGGCGATGGATCATGTCGTTTCTGCCACACACCCCACGAGGGCGGTGTGGAGGGACCGTTGTGGAACATCGTGCAAAGCGGCGCCGTGTACCGCACGTACACCACCAGATCGGGTTGGTCCCTCGGA
>JAADHL010000115.1:10643-14253 GCA_013151875.1 Deltaproteobacteria bacterium | reverse complement strand
TGGTCGTGCAGGACTTCAATCATGAAAGCGACGCCCTGGACCTGGTCGTCATCGGCCGATGGACCGTGGGGGACCCGCCCGAGTCGGTGCCGTTCTTTCAGCCGTTCACCGGTCAGGGGGACGGCACTTTCAAGATGGACACTTTTCACGAGCCTGTGAATCCTGAAAAAAATCCGTCGGCCATGGCGGCCGCCAAACTCACCGGAAAGTCGAACTACGACATAGTCATGGCAAACGCCGGCACCAACGATGTCACCCTGTTCTTTGCCAAGGGCCTGGGCCTGTTCAGCGCAAAGGATAACGAGGCGCCCAATTTCGCCGTGGGTGCGGCCCCTCAGAAAGTGGCGGCCGCAGTGATCGAGGACCCCGATGATACCAGGCCGGACATCGTCACCCTGTTGAAGACGGGGGTTGCCATCATGTATTCCGAGAATACGATCGACGTCACCTTCAAGACCGTCGATTACCTGGGGCTTTCCGAACCCCCGGCCAACGACATGGCCCTCGCGGACATGAACGGTGACGGATACACTGACATCATTACCATCAGCAAGTCGGCCTCACGGGTCACTGTCTACCTGAACCTCGCCTTCCGCAAGTACAGCGACCCGTTCGTGTTCGGCACGGGGAAAGGCCCCGCAAGCCTGGTTGTGGCGGACCTGAACCACGATTCATGCATGGATGTAGCCACCGCCGACGAATCCGGCGAGACCGTCACGATATTGAAAAACCTGCTGTGCTCGAAGTAGTCCGACCGTCCGGATTTACCGGCTGCTCCGTCGTATTCATGATTGCCCGGTTGCGGAACCCACCTGCCGTCGCTCTGAACGTTCCTGGTCAGATGATGTCTTGTGTGAGTCGAGTAGGATTCAACGAGCCTCGGGATTCGCCAGGGCGCCCCTGCGGATAGCCGCTTCCCTGGCGGCCATTATCTGTTCCAATTTACCGATGTCCGACTCCACCAGCGCCAGTTGGTGGCGCACCGCGTCCGCCACCGCCGTGGGCAACCAGGCGGCAGGCCCTTTCGGCAACTCGGACGGAAACCGTTTTTCCAGAGTCTTCAGGAGGGGCCGAAGTGCGGCCAGACGCGCGTAGACCGGACGCATGATGTCCTGATCAACCTCGGGAACGGCCGCGAACAGCATGTCGAGTCGGTCTGCATCCAGGGCATTGGACAATTTGACGGCATCCTCCGTGCTCTTTATCGTCTTTGCGCCCATGAACTCACGAATGGCAACAATGCGTTTTTTCGAAGCCTCAAGCAGCATCCTGGCCTCGCTGGGCGGGCGTATGGCCACCGTGGATTTGTATATGGGACGGCCCAGCGAAAAGACATCGGGCAGCGACAGGAAGATCACTACGGACACGACCCCCAGGATCGCCGCCTCCACCGCGAACCTCCAGATCGCCATCCTCTCCTTGATCGATATCAGGAAGTAAAGCCCTGTCCCGGCAAAGAACACGAATGCCACGAACGGTCCCAGGGACTTCGCCGCGGCGCCGTTCAGGAACATGATGACCGCCAGACCGATGGCAGCCAACCCTGTCGCGGCCCGGCCCATCCTGGCCATCCGCCCCATGTCCTGGGACCATCCCGCGCCGCTCATGGGCACGCGACCCTCACGGATCCTGGTCTGGTGCTCTTCGTATTTGGCGAAGACCACGCCGCACTTGACGCATTCGAACGATTCGGGCTGTTCCGCGCCGCAGTTAGGGCAGATCATCGATCCCCCCGGCATGAGCCGGCATGTTTTTCACCCGCATTCAGACACGTGTCGTGCGAGTCGTCAAAATCATAGACGTATTTTTTTCAACAGTACAAATAGATAACATTGAATCCTGGTTGATCCGACCCTTTGTGGTTCAATCGGCGAATCTGTGGAGTCCCGCGTCCCGGGCCGCCCGTTTTACCGCCGCGACCTCCTCGTCCTCCGGCCTGCGCCCGATATCGGGATGTCGTCGCGCGGGACCGAACGGCCTGTACTGCGACATGACGTTGATGAAAGTGTCTTTTGAAAGGCCCGACAGATAGCCCATGATCCGTTCCGCGTCCGCCTTCATGCCGGGCATGACCAGATGCCTTACCAGGAGTCCTCGGACGGCGATGTCGTTCTGGTCCGTTACCAGGTCGCCGACCTGGCGGTGCATCTCCTCGATGGCCAGCCGCGCCGTCCTGGGATAGTCTTCGGCGTTCATGAAGGTCCTTGACGCCTGTTCGGACCAGAACTTGAAGTCCGGCATGTAGATGTCGATCAGTCCCTCCAGGGATCTCAGGGTATCGACCGAATCGTATGCCGAGGTGTTGTAGACAATGGGGATTTCGAGTCCGGATTTTACCGCAATTCGTATGGCCCCGGCAGCCTGCAGGGCCACGTGGGACGGCGTTACCAGGTTCACGTTGCTGCACCCCTGGGCCTGCAACCCGATCATGAGTTTCGCCAGTTCCTCCTCAGTGATTTCTTTTCCTGTTCCGAGCTTTTCCCCCTGGCCGTGGCTGATGTCGCGGTTTTGGCAGAACGAACAGCCCAGGTTGCATCCGGCAAGAAAAATGGCGCCCGAACCGCCGGCGCCTACCAGGACCCGCTCCTCTCCGAAGTGGGGGTACGCGGAACTCACGACCGCGTAGCGACCGACGCCGCAGAAGCCCGTTTCCCCGGCAGTCCGGTCGGCGCCGCATCTCCTGGGACAGTAATCACAGGCCGCCAACTTTTTTGAAAGGAGGATTCTGTCTTTGCCAAGGCCCAAAGCCACCGTCGAATCCGCGTCAGGGGCGGACATCGGGCTCAGCCCTCGGCCGCGTCCTGCGACTCTTCCACGTCGACGTACAGGAAACGGTTGCAATAGGGGCATGACTCCAGGGTGTCCCGCCGCAAAAGCGTGTTGTACAGCTGGGCCGGAATCTGTCTGTGGCAGCCGCCGCAACTGCCCTTCTCGTTCACCGGGACCACGGCAAGGCCCTGCCAGGCCTTCTGTATCCTGGTGTATCTCTGAAGCGTGGCCCGTGGGACATCGCCCTCGTATTTTGCCCGATTCTTTCCGAACTCGTTCAGGCGCTTGTCCAGTTCAGCGACCCTTTCGGTGGTGGCGGCCCTTTCGGCCGAGACGTCCTCGCGCATGGCTTTCAGCTTGGCTTCTTCCTCTTCCACCGCCACCTTGAACTCGTCCATCACGGCCAGCAGCTTGAGGATTTCCTCTTCCTTCTGGGCATTGCCCCGCCTCAGTATCTCGATTTCTCTTTGCACGGCGGCGTATTCCTTGGCCTTGGAGATGTTGCTGAGCCTTCCCTGCGCCCTCTTGATCTTTTCGTTGTCTTCCTTCAGCTCGCGTTCACGTTCCTTGTACCAGCGTTCGGCTTCCTTGAGCTTTTCGTGCTTTTCGGACAAGTCCCGTTCCAACTCGGTCAACATCCCGGCCAGTTGCTCGACCCTCTCGGTAATTGACCGCCTCTCCTTCTCGGCCTCGATCTTCTGCTTGTCCACATCCTGTAACGATCTCAACGCGGCAATCAGAGCCTTCAAATTACGCCCTCCGTGCAAATCGGGATAGAGACATCCGGTTGAAAGCGGTCCCCGGACAATAAAAAACGGCGCCCGCGAAGGGGCGCCGTTTC
>JAADHL010000115.1:0-10624 GCA_013151875.1 Deltaproteobacteria bacterium | reverse complement strand
AGAGTCTGTCGGGAGCGCATGTCCCTGACGACCTCGGGTTCCTGTTTTCCAGGGGAGGTTTGATCGCAAACCCCATCCACACCTCCCAGGGTCCAGTGGGCCCACCTGGGCTCGAACCAGGGACCGACCGGTTATGAGCCGGTGGCTCTTCCAACTGAGCTATAGGCCCATCGGTCCAAGGCGGCGGTATTCTATTGAATCAGTCCGCACTTTGCAAATGCATCCGGGCGGCAGACTCCAAAAACGGCTACCGTGCCCTGGATCTGGCGCCTTTCCGCCGTCTTCGAACCTTCTTTTTGCTGTTCCAGAATGACCGCAACGCGTTCGCCACCAGCTCGGTGGAACTGATGTCGTCGCCCGACGGGAACTGGGATGGGGGTATCTGGAATCCACCCGCGAACCTCCTGCCGCCGCAATCCACATGCGAGCCCAGGGCCGTGGACAGGGCCTCATCCAGCATGCGATAGGAATCCAGGTCGGGGTCGGAAGTCCGCAGGGAGCCGACAATGGTCCCGTTGACGTTTCCGAACACGACCACCGTCTCGGTGTCCTCGCCCGTGGCCAGAAAATCCGCTGTCTGGCCGATTGCGTCGCGGTTGCGTCCACCCACCCGGCCGGCGAAGGCCACGGTCAGGCCGTTCTCTGTATGCGCGGTCTTCAAGGCGCTGGACAACGCGTCCAGAAAGTGACGTCCCAAAGGGGTTCTGACCACGGCCCTCACGAGTTCGGGCGTCACCCATGGCGCGATGAGAGCGGCCGCCTCGAAATCGAAGGGCTCCGCGTTCAGGAAGTCGCCGGTGTCGGTCCGGATCCCGTACATCAGCGCGGTGCAGACCCGGCAGGCCTCCTCCGGGTCATCCACCAGTACGTCGGTCCGGTGCGCGAAGTGATGCGCCATGATGCTTGCGGTGCTGCCCGCTCTGGGCTCCTGCTGGACGAACGCGGCCCTGGACCTCACCTTGACATGGTGGTCGATATGGGCGACCAGGGGCAGCCCCTTTTTGACCGGCACCGGCAGGCGGGCATTCTGGCGATCCACCACGGCGAAACCCGCGTACTTTATCCGCGGCAGCCTGAGCCGGACCCTTTTGAAGGGAATGTCCAGCATCCGCACAAAGGCCAGATTATCCGGCCGGCTGAGGACCTCGAAGGTCAGTATGTCCATGCGGACCCCGACATGCTTGGCCAGAAACGACAGGGCCCAGGCGGATGCCAGACCGTCCGGATCAGGCGAACCTATGACCGCAGTGAAGAGTCGTTGTCCTTCGTAGCGTCCGAGCACCTCCAGCAGTTCGTCCGTCCTTGCGTCGAAATCGTCCACCGCGCCTCCTTGACCGTTAGACCGTACTTCTAAACCGTGTTTCTTGACCGCGATCCGCCACCACGATACGATGGACGTGATTGTAACATGCCGGCTGTCGGGGGGTTCCGACGCCGGTAGGACGTTGCATGGGGCGGCTGCTTGGCCGACCCGACAACCATCGACAAGGAAGGAGACAACCCGTGGAAATCGTCAAGCAACTGGCAGTGTTCGTGGCCAATAAACCAGGAACCCTGGCCGCGATATGCGGAAACCTGTCCGACCGCGAGATCAGCATTCAGGGCCTGGCCGTTGACGACGCCAGGGACCACGCGGTCCTGCGCCTCATCGTGGACGACGCCGCCAAGGCGATCCATGTCCTGGGCGAGTCAGGGGTCTTGGTGCTGGACAGCGAGATCATCAAGGTGACCCTTCCCAACAAGCCCGGCAACATGGCCGATCTCGCGCGGGTCCTCTCGGAAGCGGGTGTCAACATCGAGTATGCGTACGGCGGCCTCAGTCCCGAAGATAAGGCCGGCATACTCTATTTGAAGGTCACCGACATGGAAAAGGCCCAACACGCGCTTGCTGAAATGGGTCTATAGGCCCAATCGGAAACTCAGCAGAAACCCCGGAAGCTCCAACAGGTTGAAGCGGGAGTCCACGTCGGCAAGGGTGACCCCGTCCCGTTCGACCTGACCCGAAAGATTGGTCATGGATGTCACCGGGGCCATGAAACGGACCGATTTCCTGCCCAGGAAGCGATACCTGGACCCGTCATGCGCAAACGTGAAGTCGTAGACCAGTTCCTTGCCGGACAACGGGTCTATCCTCAATGTGCCCTCCATGGGCGCATCCTTCGCGATCCCTTCCATGGTCACGGTCCCCGTCAGCCGCATATTGCGGTCCTGAATGAACCGCACCATGTCCGCCTCGGCCCGGCAGGTAAAGTCGAAGGTGCCGGATGCGCCGTCCGGCCTGATTTCGCGAAAGTGGCCGTACATGTTTTCGTCGAACCGGAATTTCATGTCTTGTTCCTCCCTTGAAGGACCTTATTGGCCTGACCCCTTCCTTTTGATCCCATTTTCCGGGCCGTCGTCAGGCGGCGGGCACCCAATGGTTGCGCTGGTACCAGTCCTGCGTGGCCAGCCAGCCGTCCTCGAACCTTGGGTATCTGTACTCGAAACCCAGGCCTTTGAGCAAACGGTTGTCGAACAGCATGTTCCGGACGGCGAAATCCAGGGCCTCCTTGTCCAGGCGCGGCGTCAGCGGGCTTGTCAACCCTGCCTTGCGCGCGGCCAACCCAAAGAGCGCCGAGGTCACCCGGTTGACGGGGTTCAACACTAGGTCATGGGCAATCAGGGGCTTGAAGGCGCGCACCAATGCCGCGGGGAATGGAATACGGGGCTCGTGCAGGGCAACGCCTCCAGCCCGAAGCGCGATCGAGAACATGTCGCCGACCGATACGGGATCGTCGTTCGCCACATTGAATACCTGCCCGTGCGGTTGCGGATTGCCGACCAGAAAGACGGCCGCCCTGGCCGCGTCCTCCGCATGCACCCAGTTGCTGATCGGCCCACCAGTCAAGGTCACCATGTGGTCGGTGAAGAGGCGCAGCATATACGGAACGGTGGCGAGGGCGCCCGCCAGCACCTTCCCCCATGGACCGTAGATCAGGGCGGGCCTGATGATGTTCACCGTGGTCGGCCCGCTGGACGTCCTCAGGTATTTTTCCGCCATCAGCTTGGTCCTGACGTAGTCGTTGGCGGTCGCCGTAGGCGAGCCTTCGTCCTGGTACTGGGGGCCGCCCTTATAGACCGACCCGGTCGAAAAGAACACGAAATGTTCGACACCGGCTTCCCTGGCGGCATCGTACAGTTTGGTCGTCGCGAAATAATTGACCGGCGCCAGTTCATCCCACGTTGCGCCTATGTCCACGACGGCTGCCGCATGGATTACCGCCTTTACGCCCATGACGGCCTCCTCGATGATACCTGGGGCCGTAATATCCCCCTTGATGACACGCACCTTGCCGCCGCGAATCCGGGGGAAGTCGGCCCCAGGCAGGTCAAGGGCAATGACCCTGAAGCCCCCCTTCGCCAGGTGTTTCACCAAGAAATGCCCCACCGAACCGGCCGCGCCGGTCACCAGGACAGCGGGAGGGACGGACGGCGGCGCTTTGCGGGTCCTACCCATTTTCACCCCTTTTCGTCACGCCTTCGGGACCATCCAGCATCTCGCCCATGGCCGCCTCGGCAGCGGCTGGTTCTCGGGCCCTTATCGCGGCCAGAACCTTTCCGTGCCCTTCAATCAACCTGTCGGGTTCCTCATAAAGACGCTCGAAAACCCCCTTGTGACTCAGATAGATCGATCGGATGGAATTCAGCACGAAGACAAAGACGAGATTGTCGCTGGACTGGGCCAGAAGCTCGAAGCAGTCGAGGTCGATTTCCTGCATGGCTGGTGGATCTCCGGCCGCAGAGGCAAGCCGCTCGACCATGTCGGAGTAATTTCGTATCTGCTCCTTTGTGGCCCGCATCGCCGCCAGCCGGGCCAGGGTCCTACCGAAAAACCCCCTGGCCTCCAGGATGTTCCGGAACAACGCGGAATCCAGGGTGCCGTCCCTGAAGAGGAGATCCGCCAGGATCTCGAGGTTGGCCCCCCGCATGTAGTCCAGGACCTTGACCCCATCGCCCTGCCTGATACGGATGAATTTCAGGGTTTCCAGGACCTTGAGCGCCTCACGCAGGGTGGTGCGCGTCACCTGAAGCACATCGGCCAGCTTGCGCTCGGACGGCAGGCGATCTCCCGGCCTGAAGACGCCCGACACTATGGAAAGCCTCAGCTTTTCGGCTATCGAGGTAGCCAGGTCCGTTCGCTCGATGGCGCCTAGTTCCATGCTGGTCCTCCGTTCACCTGGTCATCGGATGGTCCGACCAATTCAGAGTGTAATCGGACCGACGAATTCTGTCAATCAACGGGTGGGCCCCAAATCCACCGCCTGCATCGCGATTCGACGACGGCTACGGCACTTTGGCGGCGTTGGCTTCACCAATTTGGTGCTCGACGTCGTACATCCAGTACGCCTGCGCCCAAATCGGCTTGCTGCCTTGCCAAAGCACTCGTTTCCGCCGTCTCTGACGCAGATTTGACGGTGGATTGGGGGGCGTACCGCGTCCAAAACACACTTTTCGGTCCACCGGATGATGTTAAACGGTAGGGGGAATCCCTATTTGTCGGAGTCTTTCGCGATCTCCGAAGGGATATCGACGCCGGGCGACGTTTCTTCCGGGGAGGCTGAAACCACGACAAGGGCGGGGCGGAGCACCTTTTCGTGCATCATGTAGCCACGTTGGACCTCTTCCAGAATGGTGCCGGGGGCCACCTCATCGGTCTCGGCCGTCTGGAGAGCCTCGTGAAACATGGGGTCGAAAGGCTTGTCCTTGGCCTCCATCAGCTTGACGCCGAATTTGTCCAGGACCTTCAGGATATCCTGATAGACGAGGCCGATGCCGTGCGTAATCGCCTCGGAGTCACCCGACGTCTTGGCCGAGTCCAGCGCGCGTTGCAGATTGTCCACGATATTGAGGAGGTCCCTCATCAGGCGTTCATTGGCGTACTTCAGGTAGTCGCCTTTTTCCCGCTCGATGCGCTTGCGGTAGTTTTCGAAGTCCGCGGCGACCCGCAACAGGCGTTCGTTGGTTTCCTGCAGTCTGGCCTCCAGCGCGGCCACCCGTGCCTCCGGGTCGTCCGCATCCTCAGGCACCTCGAATTCGGAGGTGTCGCTTACCTTGGCTGCGGCCCCTGCGTCATCGGAGGTCTGCGCCTTGGCGTCGTCCGTGTTCGCGTTCGATTTGCCGTCGCCGTCGGACGCCTGTTCATCCACGTCGAACGGCCGGTCGATCATGATTTCATTCATTTCGGAACAATGCCTTCCTGTGTTCCTCTCGACCTTCAAACTCTATTATCGAGCAGGTGGTCTGTCAACCTGAGACATTTGGCCGACAGCCCTTGTTCAAACATGATATTGGGCATCAATAGATACAGTTTTCTTGGTGAGAGATCCGGCGCGACCTTAAAATCCTTTTAATCAGGGTCGCGTGGTGGTATGGCGGCGCAAGGTTCCTGGTAACACCCCATTTGGAGGTTGAAATGAGCCAGAACGGCAACGGAACGAAGGCCCCAAAGAAAAACGGTCGGAAAAAGCGGCGTTACATGACCATGAACGCGTACACCAACGCCATGCTGCAGTTCGACCAGGCAGTGGGGGTGTTGGGCCTGACGTCGGACCAGGTGGCCATGATCAAGGACCCGCGCAAGATCATCCAGTTGTCCCTGCCCGTACGCATGGACGACAGCAGCATCCGGATCTTCCATGCCTACAGGGTGCAGCACTCCGTGATTCGCGGTCCGGCCAAGGGCGGGGTCAGGTTCCACCAGGACGTGTCCCTGGACGAGGTCAAGGCCCTGGCCCTGTGGATGACCATGAAATGTTCGGTGGTCAACATCCCGTTCGGCGGCGGCAAGGGGGGGATCGTGGTCGATCCCAGGACACTGTCCTTGGGGGAACTCGAGCGGCTGTCGCGGCGCTATTTCGCGGCCCTCGCAGAGGACATCGGCCCCGACCAGGACGTGCCCGCGCCGGACGTGAACACCAACCCACAGGTCATGGCCTGGTTCATGGACACCTATTCCATGCGCTACAACGAGTACACGCCAGCGGTGGTCACGGGCAAGCCGCTTGAACTCGGCGGATCCAAGGGCCGGGACATCGCCACGGCCCAGGGCACCTGCTACTGCCTGGACGAGGCGGCCAAGCACCTTGAAATGGACCTGGAGGGGGCAAAGGTCGCCATCCAGGGTTTCGGCAACGCTGGGTCCAACGCCGCGGACATGCTTGTAAAGAAGGGCGCGAAGGTCGTGGCCATATCGGACATCACCGGCGCCTATTACAACGAAAAGGGCATCGACATCAAGGCCGCCATCGCCTGGAAAAACCAGCATAAATCCATCCTGACCGACTTCGAACAGGCCGGAAAGGCCGAAAAGATGGACGACCCCATGAAGCTGCTGGAGCTGCCGGTGGACATCCTGATCCCCGCCGCGCTCGAGAATCAGATTTCGGACCAGAATGCCGACAGGGTGCAGGCACGGATCATCGCCGAGGCGGCCAACGGCCCGGTGACGCATTTGGCGGACCAGATTCTCGGCAAAAAGGGCACCTTCATCATCCCCGACATCCTGTGCAACGCGGGCGGCGTCACGGTTTCCTATTTCGAGTGGGTCCAAAACCGCATGGGCTTCTACTGGCCCAAGAGCAAGGTGACCGAGGAACTGCGTTGGTTCATGCGCAAGGGCTTCAAGGCCACGCTCCACGAATCATTGAAACACAATGTGTCCATGAGGGTGGCTGCCTTTATCGTGGCAATCGAGCGTCTTACCAAGGCCGCCGAGTTGCGCGGTTTGTATGCCTAGCCATTTGCCCATATCATGCCGGCATGTCGGTAAACCATGAAATCGGGGTCATCTTCGACCTGGACGGGACCCTGGTTGCCTCGGAGGTCCTGTACTACGACGCCACGGAGGCCCTTCTTGCGCCGTTGGGACGCTCGCTGAAGGAGTTGACCCCCGAAGAAAAGGCCAGAATCCCGGGGCGTTCGGCCGTGGTCAACATGGAGTTCTATCGCCGAAGGTTCGGGCTTGAGCCCCCCGCCGTCGAACTGGTCGAGGGCCGTCTCGCCGAATTGATCCGCATGGTGCGCGATGACGGCGTTGACCTGCTTCCGGGGGTGTTCGGGTTCCTCGAAGGACTGAAGGCGCGGGGTTTCCGTCTGGCCCTGGCGTCTTCCGCGCCCAGGAATTACGTGAACGCGGTGCTGGATGTCACCGGGCTGGGCAGCTATTTTCCGGTCCAAAAGACCGGGAGCGACGTTAAACGGTACAAACCGGACCCGGAAATCTTTCAGTCGGCCGGGCAGGCCCTGGGTATACCCCCTGAACGCTGTCTGGTGGTGGAAGACGCCCATTCCGGCTTCCTGGCGGCCCGCGCCGCGGACATGAAAATTCTGGCGGTCAGGGGCGACTATACGCTGTCCGAGCAGTACGAGCTGGCGGACAGATTGGTCGATGATTTCAGGGGCCTGGGTCCCGACGACGTGATCGATCTGCTCGGCGTGGGGCGGGCATGAACGGGAACCTTCCTTTCTTTCTGGCGCTGATGTTGGGGTGCGCGGGCGTTTCGGCCCCCAATGACGTGGGGCAGGACGGCGCGGAAGACGCCGGCCGAGCCGCGGAAGATGTGTCCGAGGCGCCGACGACCTTTTATCATCTTGAAGCGCAATTTTGGGACGGCAAGAAATTCGACGTGGACCGGGACCTGTCTCACAAGGACCCGTCCATCATCTTCGCCTTTGGGTCCACCCACATCGCTCCGGCCGTGTCCCTGGCCATGACGGACGACGTTTACGACCCCTATTTCGTCCTGACCATAAATATCGGCGTGGTGAAGGGCTCCGCCGCGTTTCCGGTGCAATGCCCCGGGCCGGGCGAATACTCGTTCGGGGGCGAACTCCCGCCTGCGGTGGACCTCTTTGCAAACGACCTCCAGTTCAGCTCGACGAGCCCAGGTTCCCATGGGGCCCTGGTTGTGACGAAATGGACCGCCGAAACGGGCGAGATATTCGAGGGAAACTTCGAGGGTCGTCTGGGATTCGTGACCGGCCAGCCAGACAAGTACGCCGATGTGAAGGGGACTTTCTTTTTTACATTGCCGGAGCCTGCCGGAGGTCAGTAGAAGTCACCCGCCGCCGTGTGGCTGCGTCGCAATCCGAGTCCCCTATCGCGAACCAGGCTATGAACGATCTGCGATTGACTATCCGTCGGGAATTATAGCCGCGCAGATTGCCTTTTTAGATCCTTTCTTCGACGCGGCCGGTGTGTTATGAGGTACACACGTTCAGGAACGGACCACTGGTCCGAGAAAAAAAGGAGGACGCCGATGAGGACGGTTTACGCGATCTCTCGGGAGGGGTCAGCAAGTTCGCCAAGGCCCGCCCGGACAAGACGTTCCAGGCCATTGTCAAGGAGGCGTACGTCTACTGCCTCAACGACATCGGTCTGACGCCGAAGCAGGGTATCGAGCTGATAGATGGGTCCGTTGCATCGTATTTTTCGGACCACTTCTCGCGCCAGCTCATGGCAGGCATCATGGTCCAGGACTACCTGGGTCTGGTCCCCAAGCCGTCCCACCGGGTGGAGGGCGGGGGCGCCACC
Source organism: Deltaproteobacteria bacterium (assembly GCA_013151875.1). Lineage (GTDB taxonomy): Bacteria > Myxococcota_A > UBA9042 > DTJE01 > DTJE01 > JADDHL01. The sequence continues at coordinate 2,052 of JAADHL010000115.1, read as the reverse complement.
GGGGGCCTGTGCTTTCAGGAGGGGTGGAAATCGGTCGCCTCGGGTCACATGGACGTGTGCCTGTGCTACGGTTTCGAGACCATGAGCCATGTCCAGACCTGGAAGGGCAACGAGTTCATCGCCCTGGCCTCGGACGTTTCTTTCGATTACCCGGTGGGCGGCTTCTACAGCGGTTACTACGCGATGATGGTTGTCCGTCACATGAAGGAATTCGGCACCACGGTCGAACAACTTGCGCACGTGTCGGTCAAGAACCACATCAACGCCCTGTACAATTCATACGCCCAAAAACGCATGAAAATCGGGATCCAGGACGTACGGAATTCGCCGATGGTGGCCTGGCCCCTGACGCGGCTGGACATCTGCACGATGAGCGACGGGGCCGCGACGGTCCTTCTGGTCAGCGAAGACGGGCTCAACCGTATTGAAAAGGCCACTGGAAAAAGGCTGCCCAGGGTCAAGGTGACCGGCATTGGACGCGGCACTGACGCCATGCGCATGGCGGACAGGCCGCATCAGTCCTTCGAGGACTTCTATGCAAAGAACAGCCTGCCCAACGAGCAGAACGAGGACAGCAAGGCCCATTACCGGAATCTGTGGGAGCGCGGATTCAGGTACCCGGGCATCCACTCGTTCCGCGCGGGTCGGATGGCGTCGAAGCAGGCCTACCAGCACGCCGGCATCACGGACGCGCTCAAGGAGATCGATTTCGTCGAGTTGCACGACGCCTACACCTCGTCCGAGATCCAGACCTACGAGGACATGGGTCTGTGCAGGTACGGCGAGGGCGGCGCTTTCGCCCAAAGCGGAAAGGCATTCGTGCCCGGCGTCGATTACGGGCTTGACCTCCCGGAGGAACCCACCTGCCCGGTCAACCCATCGGGCGGCCTGATCGCCTGCGGACACCCGGTCGGGGCCACGGGCCTGATGCAGGCGGTATTCGCCATCTGGCAACTCCAGGGGTCCATCGGAAAACACATCGGCGACGACAAACTGCAGCTCAAGGGAGCGAAGCGCGGAGCCATTCACAGCCACGCAGGGACCGGGACCTACGTCTCGGTAAGCATCCTCGAGAAGGAGGGCTAGAAGATGTCGGATATCAAGACCACACAGGAAGAAACCCTCGACGGGACGGTCGTGTATACGCTGCCGTTGCCCCAGGACCTCAAGGATCTGGACAAGATGGCGCCCATTGTCATCAAGCAGCCCTACGCGATCAATTATCTGCACAGTTACGGCCAGGACTCGCCGTTCTTTGCCGGCCTGTCCAACAAAAAGCTGCTGGGCACCAGGTGCAAGGACTGCGGGCACACGTACGCCACGCCCAAGCTGGCGTGCCAGGAGTGCGGTGGCGATTGCGAATGGATTGAACTGCCGAATGAGGGCCGCATCCACTCGTTCACGGTCTGCCATTTCGGGTCCGAGGAGTTCCTGCCCGAGTGTCCCTACATCCTCGCGCTCATCGAATTCGAGGGGGTGGACTCCCTGTTCCTCAGCCGGCTCATGGGGGTGGACCCGGATAATCCCGGCATGGACTGGGTAGGCATGAAGGTCAAGCCCAAGTTCAAACGTCTTTCCAAGCTGAAACCCACGGATGTCTGGTTCATCCCGGCCTGACCCTGAACGTCGGGTTTCCTTGCCGTGGCCGGTGGCTCGCCGGCTTGCTTCACCCGCCTTGCACCCTCCGCTGCTCACGATAACGTTGCTATCGCTGCGCTGCTCAGGCGCAATCCGGCCGAACCCGCTCGACGATCCATCCGGCCCCGGCCGCGTCAACCCTCCGATCAGGGCCCTGAATGTGCGCCGTTTTCTTCGGTGACAGAGGTGGCTCGCCGGCTTGCTTCACCCGCCTTGCACCCTCCGATCAGGGATCTTTGTTTTCAGGGACCGGCGGCAGCTCTGGATGAAGGGGCGATCTCTGGCTGCCTCGCGTACGCATCCCCTTCCTTGGTAATCTTCCAGTTCAACGAACTCTCCGACGATGCGAGCGATGTCTTGTAGAGGTATCAGTTTGACCCTGGTGTCTCCGACTCTCGATTCTCCCGTTCCACC
>JAADHL010000074.1 GCA_013151875.1 Deltaproteobacteria bacterium | reverse complement strand
TGCCTTCGACAGCGGAAACGACGTGGGTAAATGGGACGTTCCGTGGGGGCCGTTCGACACGGGGCCATGGACCAATGACATTAATGATGTATTCGATGCCTCTGAGGCGTACCTGGATGAGTCGCCGGGCCTCGACGTACCGGACAGCCTTTCGGATCCGGGAGCCCAAGATTCCGGAATAGATGATTCCGGAATAGAAGATCCTGGACCAAATGACCCTGGACCGGCCGACACGGGATGGGACCTCGTCGATGCCTGGGGCTCGGACGTCCATTACACCGGCCGTTACGCGGGAATGGAGGACCTGGAGGGGCAGGCCTTGGTGGACAAGCTGTGCCAGTTGGTGAAAAAGGGCTACAAGGGCGTCAGCTATGACGACGCCAAGGACATCAGCCTGGATTTCGCCTACAACTTCGGCGGAAAGGTCAGGGCCGTGTACAAGGGCGACTGGGTGAACGGCGGAAAGGGGCTGAATCAGGAGCACACCTGGCCCCAGAGCAAAGGCGCGGGATCCGGGGACGCCAAAAGCGATCTGTTCCACCTGTTCCCGACACATCCCACTTTCAACAGCGTGCGCGGCAACCTGACGTTCGGCGTCGTGGATGTCAAGGACTGGCCGGAAAGCGGGTACGAGGGCGATCCCGACTGCACGGATCACTTCCCTGGGCACCCCCTGGGATGCTTCAGCGTCAGGGGATGGGACGACCAGGGGGTCAAGGTCTTCGAGCCCAGGGACGGGCACAAGGGTGACGCGGCGCGGGCGGTCCTGTATTTTTCGATCCGGTACGGCAGCGACTGCAAGGTAAAGTCCCTGTCCGTTTTCGACTCGATCCATCCCGATACGACCGAGTCGCTGTTGAAGACCTGGAACACCCTGGACCCGCCGGACGCGGACGAACGGACCCGCAACGACCGGATCGAAACCATTGAAAACGTCCGCAACCCATTCATCGACCACCCCGAGTTCGCCGACAGAATCGACTTTCACTAATCGACCTTTTCGCTGCTAAAAAGCCTTTACAAACCTCGTGCCTTCTATTAACCATCTTGCTGTGATTGGTTGTTTTAATGGAACCCCGGAGGTTTGAGATGAAGCTGAAAGAAAAACTCGCAGAGAAGATCCCGGCGGTGCAGGCCCGTTACAAGGGCCTCATCAAGGAGTACGGCGCCAACAAGATCGCGGATGTAACAGTGGCCCAGTGCGCTGGCGGCATGAGGGGCATCAAGTCCCTGCTGACCGACATCTCGTACCTGGACCCCAATGAGGGGATCAGGTTCAGGGGCTACACCATCCCCGAAACCCTTGAGGCCCTGCCAAAGCGTGAAGGCGCCGAAATCCCCCTGGTGGGCGGCTTTTACTACCTGCTGTTTACGGGCGAGATTCCGACCCTGGAAGAGGCCGAAGAGGTCGAGGCCGAGTGGAAGGCCCGCGGCAAGGTGCCCCAGTACGTGTTTGACGTAATCGAGGCGCAGGGCAAGGACACCCATCCGATGACCCTGTTCACGCTGGGCGTGCTTTCCATGCAGCGTGAGTCCAAGTTCGCCGCGAAGTACGCGGAGGGCATGACCAAGGCCGAGTATTGGGAGCCCATGTTCGAGGACTCCATGAACATGATGGCCAAGCTGCCCGCAATCGCGGCGTACGTCTATCGGTTCAAGTACTATGGCGACAAGCCCGCGCCCTCGGACCCGAACCTGGATTGGGGCTCGGATTTCGCCAACATGATGAAGATCGAGAATCTGGAGTATCGCGAGCTGGCCAAGCTGTACTTCATCCTGCACAGCGACCACGAGAGCGGAAACGCCAGCGCCCATACGGCGCACCTGGTGGCCTCCACCCTGTCGGACGCGTACTTTGGCTGGGCCGGCGGTCTGTGCGCCCTGGCAGGGCCCCTGCACGGTCTGGCGAACCAGGAGTGCCTCAAGTGGATCATGGGCCTGATGGACAAATTCGACGGCGTGCCCACCGAAGAGCAGATCGACAAGTTCGCGTGGGACACCCTGAACAGCGGGCAGGTCATCCCGGGTTACGGTCACGCGGTCCTGCGCAAGACGGACCCGAGGTATACCTCGCAGCGTGAGTTCGCGCTGAAGCACTGCCCCGACGACCCGGTGTTCAAGACCGTGAGCGTGGTCTACAAGGTCGTTCCCGACATCCTGGTCAAGCACGGCAAGGCCAAGAATCCCTGGCCGAACGTGGATGCCCATTCCGGCGTGCTCCAGCAGTACTACGGCGTGAAGGAATACGACTTCTATACCGTGTTGTTCGGCATCGGCCGCGCCCTCGGCGTCACCGCCAACCTGACCTGGGACCGCGCCATGGGTCAGCCGCTGGAGCGCCCGAAATCCATCACGACCGACATGCTGGAAAAACTCGCCAAGGGTGAGTAGTTCCGGTTTACCCGCCGTTTTTCGTCAATCCATGACAGCAGACCCCTGATCGAATACCCGGTCGACATCTCCGTCCAACCTGTTGTACGTTCACTGGCAAGACGGAGGTGCCATGATGAAGAGCACGACGATGTTGACCGCGGCGGTCGCCCTTGTGATCGGCTTCAGTACGACGATTCCCGCATCCGCGCGTCCAGGGAAAGAGCTCTGTCGCGAGGTGGCCGGCCTGAATGACGGACTCGTGGCAATTGACGACGCCATCGGGATCCTGTCCGGTTCAAAGGTCCGAAATAGACCGGCGGTCCGCAGGGCGCTGGATCGGCTCAAGATCGCGAGGTTGAGGGTCAAGGACGGGATCCGCGACATGAAGGTCCTGAAGCGCCGGGTCCGCGGCCCTGCCAAGCGTCCGGGGCCGAGGAGCGCCATGCTGCCCAGGGGTCCGCTGCCCATGGAGTACGGGGCTTTCGACACAATGGTGAACGGCCTGAAGAAGCTTCCTTTCGCGGCCGACCGGTTGAAGATGTTGCGTGAGGCAAGGAAGCGCAACTACTTCACCACCAGGCAGGTGCGCGCCGTGATGGCGGTTTTCGAGTTCGGGGCGGATAAGGTCAAGGCTGCGGCAATGATGTACCCGCGCGTGGTGGACAAGCAGAATTTTCACGAGGTCTACCCGGACCTGGAGTTCGAAAACGATCGCAATGCGCTGAGGAAAAAGGTCGCCGGCTGGGACAGGATAGGACTCAACCCAGCCGGTCCCGGCGCCGTTCGAAGGTAGACCGGAAAACCAGGGCCGCAAGCACAACGCAAAGAAGGATCAGGACAGGTAGGCCGGGGGTTTCCCCATTTCCCATGGAACAGTTGCTTGAGCCCGCTGACACCTGGTTGTCTTCGGCCGTGAGGTCATCCATTGCCGCGGAGTCCTGTGCGTGTTCAGCGGCATCAACAACCGCTTCATCAACCGCACCTTCAACCTGGAGTCCGTCCGACGACGTCAGGTCCCCGGTCGCGGGCACGGCGTTCAGCGACACTGTCCCGGCGAAAGCCGTGCTGATGCCCAGGTGCTCGGGCGCGACGACAACGACATGCGCCTCACCCTGGGTCGGCGTGGGTCCGCAGATTACGGCCCCTTTCTTATCGATCCCGGTGGCCCCCCATAGCGCCTGGGTCGGCTCGCCCGCCTTCCACGCGGCCAATCCCGCGTCATCAAGGACATAGACGTTCAATGAGCCGTCATCGCCCATTTCCCGGTTGAAAGTATCTCCGGACAGTGGGTTGACGCCTACCATGAATTTACCGTTCGCGTACAGGTCAAGGCGCATCCATTCATCGTCAGGCTGGAGCGCAGCGGCCTTCGGCGGCAGAGATGGGAGGTTTATCACGGCCTCTTCGTCAATGGCGCTGTTCAGATCGATCACCTTGCCCGGGATGGCCTGAGATACGTCCGCCACCTGCGAGACCTTGTTGGCCTCGGGCGGCCAGGTGCCCAGCTTGCTGACCACCCTGACATAGAAATTCTGGGCGTCCCCCAGTTCGGCGGCGAAATGTCCATTCGTGTCGGTATATCCGAAGTATCCGATGGAAAGGGGATACGTGCCGTCCGGAGCCGGGTAATAGGTTTCGCTGGCCACCATCACCAATGCGCCGTCCAGGGGCCGTCCGGACTTATCGGTCATGTTCAGGTTCAGGGTCCATGTATCACTGTACTTCGACGTGCGGTTGATCATGAATCCGTCACCCCGATAACCCTGCACCATGGAAATGTCCTTGCCGCCGCCGGTCAGTTTTTCCGCCGCCCCCTTGGCGTCGTCGATGATGGTAATGCCGTCCGACCAGGACACCTGGAAAGTGTGCCATTTGCCGTCCTGCGGCGAGTAGAACTCGTTCCACACATGGTCCTCGTTGGGGTCGCTCACGTTCATCATGGGGATGAGGGAAGTCCTCGCTGCTGCGGTCACGACGTCCTGCAGCTCGCCGCAATTGCCGTAGTGGTTGTACAGG
>JAADHL010000375.1 GCA_013151875.1 Deltaproteobacteria bacterium | reverse complement strand
GGACACATGTGGAGGGTCCTGCAGCAATACATGGACACCATGAACGGGCCGGCCGATTTCCTGGAAGTCCCGAAGTCGCCCGTTACCGGCACAGTGTTCGAAAACGCCAAATCCACCAAGATGACTCACATCTGCGAGTTCACCTCGGACCTCATCCAGCACGACAAGCTGAAACTCGACCCCAGCCGAAACGACAACATCACCGTCACGTACCATGACTCGTGCAACCCGGCGCGCAGCATGGGCCTTCTTGAAGAGCCGCGCTACATCATCAACAAGGTATGCAACAACTTCTACGAGATGCCCGAGAACACCATCCGCGAGCAGACGTTCTGCTGCGGCAGCGGGGCCGGTCTGGGCACGGATGAAAACATGGACATGCGGCTAAGGGGCGGATTCCCGCGGGCCAACGCCGTGAAATACGTCCACGACAAGCACGGCGTGGATCGCCTGCTGTGCATCTGCGCAATCGACAAGGCCACCCTGGTGCCTCTTTTGGAGTACTGGGTCCCGGGAGTCGGGGTGGGCGGCATCCACGAACTGGTGACCAACGCACTCGTCATGACGGGCGAAAAGCCCAGGGAGACCGATCTCAGAAACGAACCGCTGGCGAATCTGCCTGAAAAGGAAAAAGCCGCAGAAGGTGAATCAGGGGAAGGCGAATCAGTAAAGGAGGGCAACTAAGATGTATGACGCCGGCAAGGTCATCGTCGGAATAGTCCTCTTCATCGGCGTGGCGACGGCGCCGCTGTGGTACGACACCATCGCCGGAAAGTCCGCGCAGGCGCCCAAGCTGGCAAAGGCGGCTGACGGGCCCTGCGTGGAGCCGAAGGAGTGGATGAGGGCGAATCACATGGAACTTTTGGACCACTGGCGGGACGCCGTGGTTCGCGAAGGCGAAAAGGACTACAAGTCCAGCACTGGCAAGACCTGGGAAGACATGAAGTTGACGGGCACCTGCCTCAAATGCCACGACAAGGCCCGCTTTTGCGATAAGTGCCATGACTACGAAGGTGTCAAGCCGTACTGCTGGGACTGCCACGTAGTGCCGAAGAAGGAGGTTCGATAATGGATGTCAAGCGACGGGACTTCCTGAGGATCGCCGGACTGGGCGCTGGTCTGGGCATCGGCGGTCAGGCCGTCTGGGAGGTGGTCAAGGGCGACGACGTGCTGGCCTCCACCCACCGCGAGAAGACCGAGGGTAAAAGATGGGCCATGGTCGTCGAGACTGCCAAGTGCAGGGCCCACGACTGCACCGACTGCATAACGATCTGTCACAAAATTCACAACGTACCGCACTTCGATGACCCCAAGCGGGAGGTCAAATGGATCTGGCGCCAGGGCTTCGAGGGCGCTTTCCCCGACCAGTTCAATGAGTTCCTTGACGAGGACATCACGGGCGGAAGCGTGCCGCTGATGTGCAATCACTGTGATAATCCCGGCTGCGTGAAGGTCTGCCCGACCGGGGCCACTTTCAAACGCGAAGACGGGATCGTGGTAATCGACATGCATCGTTGCATCGGTTGCAGATACTGCATGGCCGGATGCCCGTACGGCTCGCGGAGTTTCAACTGGCAGGACCCCAGGAAGGGGCTGGACCGGATCGACCCTGAGTACCCCACCCGCACCAAGGGCGTGGTCGAAAAATGCACCTTCTGCTCTGAAAGGCTGGCGGTGGGCAAGCTGCCCGCCTGCGTGGAGGCCTGCCCTTACAAGGCCCTTACCTTCGGCGACCTGGCCGACAAGGGTTCCGACGTGAGGAAGGCGCTGAAGGGCGTCTATGCGATCCGGCGCAAACAGAGCCTGGGCCTGGGGCCGTCCATCTTCTATATCGTTTGAGGTGAATCATGCTTGAAAAGGCATTAACAGGCGGCAAGCGGTACTGGACGTGGCTGGCCGTGGTGGTCGCGGTCATCGTCATCGGTCTGGTCGCCTACCTGTACCAGTTGCGGGAAGGTCTGGGAATCACGGGCATGAGCCGGGACGTGACCTGGGGCTTCTATATCGCCCAGTTCACGTTCATGGTGGGGGTCGCGGCCTCGGCGGTAATGGTCGTCCTTCCCTACTATCTGCACAATTTCAAGGCCTTCGGAAAGATCACGATCCTGGGCGAGTTTCTGGCCATATCGTCGGTCATCATGTGCATGCTGTTCATCTTTGTGGACATGGGCCAACCTGCCCGGGTGTTCAATGTACTGTTGCACCCGACGCTGCACAGCATGATGTTCTGGGACATGATGTCCCTGGGCGGTTACCTGTTCCTGAACATCCTCATCAGTCGCGTCGTGTTCAGCGCCGAGGCCAAGGGCATCGCCCCCCCAAAGTGGATCAAGCCCATCATCATCCTTTCAATCCCCTGGGCGGTGTCGATCCACACCGTGACCGCGTTCCTGTACAGCGGCCTGAGCGCCCGCCCGTTCTGGATGACGGCAATACTGGCGCCTCGATTCCTGGCTTCCGCCTTCGCCGCCGGTCCGTCCATCCTGATCCTCCTGTGCCTGCTGGTACGCAAGGTCAGCCGCTTCGACCCCGGCGACAAGGCCATCCGAAAACTGTCCGAGATCGTGGCCTACGCAATGGCGGTCAACTTCTTTTTCGTCCTTCTGGAACTGTTCACGGGACTGTACAGCGGGATCCCCCAGCACATCGAACATTTCCACTATCTGTTCCTGGGGATCGGCAGCGCCACCGGCCTGGTTCCATGGGCCTGGTCCTCATCCATTCTCATGGTGGTCGCCCTCGTGATGTTGCTGCTCCCGAAGGTGCGCACCAACCTCAGGATTCTGCCCTGGATCTGCGTCATGGTGGTCCTGGGACTGTGGATCGACAAGGGGATCGACCTGATCGTCACCGGTTTCGTGCCCTCCCCGGTCGGCACGGTCACGGAGTATTCCCCCACGGCCCCGGAGCTCCTGATCACCCTGGGCGTATACGCCATCGGCGCCCTGATCATCACCGTCCTCTACAAAATCGGCATCGCGGTCAGAGAGGCCGAAGCAGCGTAAGGGTCTTCGGTCTTCAGCATGGCGAGCGAAGCGCGTCCGAAAAATGTACCGCGCCAACGCTTGATTGACCTCGGTTTTCCCCTTATCCTTATTTAGAATTTGATCGGTTCAAGGCATGGCTGAACACCCGGAAAGGCGCAAGTGGCGTCGTTTTCCAAAGAAAGAGCCGCTGGTGTTTTTGCTGGGAAAGGAACGGATCGACGGCGTGCTCAGGGACATAAGCCTGGGCGGCGCGTTCATGGTGTCCGGCAACACGCCGCCGGTCGGCAGCAGGGTGGAATTCGCCCTGCGCGGCAAGAAACCCGGCTCTCCCTTGATAGTGGCCGAGGGAGAGGTGGTCAGGAACTTCACCAACGAAAACACAAGCACGGACAAGTGGGGCTTCGGCCTCAAGTGGACATCATTGAAGTCCCCCGGAGGGCCTCCAGCGGTTCGATCCCTGTTCGACGAAATTTCCAGTGAATTCCCGGTCGTCGGCAAACGGCCGGTCAAGGGAAAACAGCGCCTGGGCGCCGGAGGCATGGATCAACCCAACGGGGCCGTTCCGGTGTGGATCCGTGCCAGAATGATCTATCGTGACAAGCCCGCCGATTGCATCATGACCAGGCTGGGCTCCAGGCTCATCGAGGTCAGAACCCCTGACATACACATGTCCCCGGACTCGCAGGTCACGATAATGATGGACGGGGAGCGCGGCACCGAGGTCCGAATCCTCGGGCGAGTGACCATGACCTACCACAACGATGAAGGCGGCAGGTCCGAGATCAAGGTAATCTACCGCGAGGACGTCGCTGCGGACCGGTAGCCTCCCTGGATCCTGACAGCTCGCCAGGACGGTTTTCAACATGGATCAGTTGACCGAATCCGGGACCTGGGAAATAGACGGCGAGCAGATCAGAACCATCCGCAAGCAGGCCGGCGTGTTCACCTTCAACCTGGTCAAGGCCCTGCTTCAGACCGGGTATTATTCAGCCGACCACCCTTTGGCAAAGGCCGCTGCCGCGGACATCTTTTCACAGTTCCGCGAGGTGTCCCGCAAGACATTCGACGTCACGTACGTCCTGGTTTCCACCGTGGATGAGCGCGGGGTGATGATAGACGGCCTTACCCCGGACCCGATCGAGGTTGCCAGGGTTTTCCGTGGGGTGATGGGCGATCACTTCGTGGCCAAGTTCCACGAGCATTTCGTGCGCAATCGCATAGCGGCCTTCACGATCAAGCGGAACATCAACGAAACGGAATTCGAAAAGTTCATGGGCATCTGGGTTTCGTGGGCGGCCCTCTCCGCCTCCGGCAAGGTGTCCTCTGCCGACCAGATGTCGGACCAGTTGAACAGGGAGGGCCTTCTGTCGGTCACGGTCCTCGGCATGGACGACATCCCGGGGGCGCGCCGTCATCTGCCTTGGTCGGTGAAGGTTGCC
>JAADHL010000185.1 GCA_013151875.1 Deltaproteobacteria bacterium | reverse complement strand
TGACAGTGATGGCGGTGACGATAGGGTTCATCGGCCTTGCCAGCCTTTACCGGACCTCCAAGCTGAGGTCCGGAGGCGGGGCCGTGGCCAAGATGATGGGCGGCAGGCTTGTTGACCCGGGGACGAGGGACAAACTGGAAAGACGCCTGGTCAACGTAGTGGAAGAGATGTCGATTGCGTCGGGCGTGCCCGTGCCGGAAATCTATGTGATGGACCAGGAAAAGGGCATCAACGCCTTCGCGGCCGGTTTCACCCCTGAAAACGCGGCGGTCGCGGTGACCCGGGGGACGCTGGAGCAACTGAACCGCGACCAGTTGCAGGGCGTGCTGGCCCATGAGTTCAGCCATATCCTGAACGGCGATATGCGCCTCAACATCCGCCTGATAGGTGTCCTCTTCGGTATCCTCGCAATCGCGATAGTGGGCCGGTTCCTTCTGTATTCCAGTAGTTTTTCACGGCGTTCCAAGGACAACGCCGTTCCCATGCTGGTTGGCATCACCTTGTTCGCGGTCGGCTATATCGGTGTATTCATCGGGCGCCTGATCCAGAGCGCCGTGTCCCGTCAGCGGGAGTTTCTGGCCGACTCGTCCGCGGTCCAGTTCACACGCAACCCCAACGGGATCGCCGGCGCTCTCAAGAGGATCGCCGGTTACAAAGACGGGTCCTATCTGCGCAATCCCGGCTCCACCGAGGTGGGCCACCTCCTGTTCGGTCAGGGCGATAAGATAAGCCTGATGGCGGGCCTGCTGGCCACCCACCCTCCGCTGGAGGAGCGAATTCGCCGCATTGATCCGTCGTTCAAGCCCGAACTGGCTGAACGCGACGAGGAAGGGAGCCTGGCGGGCATTGAAGCGGTGCCGGCGGCGGGTCTGGCGGCGGGTTTCGGCGGCGCCAGGGTGAAGGCCCGTCCACATACCGTTGTGGACCGGGTGGGTAGCATCGGTGATGAAGAGCTGAAACACGGGGCCAACCTGGTTGCCGGGGTGCCCGCGTCCCTGCGTGATGCGCTGCAGACGGCGGCTGGGGCCCGTCGCCTGATCTATGCCCTGCTGCTGGACGCGGATGGTGACGAAAGGGCGAAGCAGGTTCGGATTCTTCAGGACATGGGCGGCAAGGGGGATGCGGACGGTGCCCTGGCATTGTTCGATGAGATGTCGGGGTTGGACCGTGCGCTGCGGTTGCCGCTTGCGGACCTGGCCATGCCCGCTTTGCGTCTGGTTTCCAAGGAGGAAGCCAAAGGCGCCCTGGCAGTGGTGGATGCCCTCGTCACAGCGGACGGCAAAGTGACCCTGTTCGAGTTCGCCCTGCGCTGGATGCTTTCCCACCGCCTGCGCGGCAAGGGCAGGGGACGGGTGGTCTATACGAGGTTGTCGAAGGTGGCAGGCAACATTACCCACCTGCTGGCCGGGATGGCCCGAGCCGGAAACCCGGATGACCCATCGGCGGCCTCGCAGGCGTTCAAGGCCGGCCTCGGCAGGGTCGGAATCAGGGATACCGCGTCGGTCGAGCGTTCTTTCGAACAGGGTGGGCTTGGGTCCCTGGAACAGGTCGGGCAGGCCATGGACCGGTTGTCGCTGGCCTCGTACGGGATAAAGGAGAAAGTGATCGACGCAGCCGCCCATTGTGCCCTGGCCGACCAGGTGGTGACCCTGGATGAGGCGGAACTGCTGCGCCTGGTGGCTATCTCGCTGGACTGCCCACTTCCCCCATTCGTCGCTGGCCAGATGTAAAGGCAGAACGGCTGTTTATCTGCAAAGGCCGTGGCAGTTCCTTTCACACATCGACCGGGAGTCGCTTCTGAGGAGCTGAAGCGAGCCTGGGGTCTGCTCGGGCACCCTCGGACCCTCGGGGCAACGCTCAAGGCAATCGTTGATGCGTCCGTGACACTCGCTGCCCTGCACGGTGGCGCGACAGCCGGCGGATGCGGCCAGGGCGAAGACCAGGCCCGCGGCAGGCGCAATGCGGCGGATCCACCTCATTTACAGCACCTGAATCCCAACGCGTCGGTCAGACCATCGGCCTTGTATTCGACCCGGTTGGTGACTCGCAGTCCGGTCTCCTTGCTGATCCAGCCGCCGCCGCGGTACATGCGGTTCGTGCCGCCTTCCCATGAAGTCCCGTCGTCAGGGGCGCCGTCGTAGGAAGGGTGGTAAGTGTCCTGAATCCACTCCCACACGTTGCCGGCCATGTCCAGGACACCGTATGGGCTTGCGCCGTTGGGCCGAATGCCGACTTCGCAGGTCCCCTTGCAATTGCAGCCCAGATAGACCGCCTTGTCGCAGGAAGGAGGATCAACGGGCCAAGGGTATTCAGGGCTGTCCGCCTTGCAGTCCGCATAGAATTCGCAACCACCCCGCGCTGCTTTTTCCCATTCGGTCTCGGTGCACAGACGTTTTCCCGCCCAGGCGCAGAAGGCGCTTGCCTGGTCCCAGTCGATGCAGTTGATCGGGTGATCCCCGTGGCCCTCCACGCCCCAGTTGCAGTCGCCCGAATAGGTGGACGGCTCCGAGCACGCCTTGGCGACCACGCAGCCTTGATATGACGCCACGGTCACCTCGCATTGATCGATCTCGAAAGCCGGCAGGGTGACCTCCCGAAAGGGGAACTCGTCGTCCTGACAGGATATCTGGGGGCAGTCGTCGCCCACGCACGTGGGGTCCACGGTCTCACTGCAACCCATCCTGAAAAGGCCGGCCGGTATCTGGACCATCTGGCCGGCAATGCAAGCGGACGTCGTGCCTCCTCCGCCACAGGCGGCAAGACCGGTGCCAAGGGCCGCGGCCAGCACCATGAGCAGCACTGTGATCAGCGCATCGGTCGATCCGTTTCGGATGTGCATGAAGGTCTCCTTCTTCGGGACAGAATCGCAACCTATTCTAGTTGCGACGACATTTCTTGCAATGTCTTAGTTTTGTCATATGAGCAAATCAAGGCCTTCACTACGGGTTTATTTGGACACGCTTCGCGCGCCGTGTTTTTTTCCAGGTGACTGAAGCCTGGGAACGCAGCGATATTTATCCTGCTACCATTCATTGATTCGAATTCACTCTTGTCCAAAACAGCTTTTCTTGGACAGCCTCTCCATGGTTGAAGACCAAGTAATCGAGCACCGAACCCGCTGAAACAGCCCAACGTAAGCGTTTTTCGTTGCTGACACATGGGTTTTATTCAGCTTCGGCGTTTTGGACAGCCAAAACACGAAAAGACAACCTCGTTTTCAGCGGTCGATTCTGCGCTTGTTATTTCAGTGGGTTACGTTGCCCAAAACGCCGTTTTCAGATTATCTTGGACAGCAGTGATTCGAATCAGGAGTCGGCGCATGGAACGGAAAATGGTAGGGGTCATAGGGGGAGAGCGGCTCGGTTCGCGATTGTACTATGCCCATCGATTGTGATAGATGATCGTTCCGAATCAAGTCTCAAGGGAGCATCAACGCCATGGTTTGCATGAGGATGCCGGGGCCTGTCCTCGCTGTTGCCTTGTTTGCGCTTGCGCCCTTTGGAGGCACGGCGCTCGGTCAGTGCGCAGGCGGGCAGATCCAGGCCTTGGACTGCAACGGGATTCCGGAAACCGGATGCTGCTCGAACGAGGGCCACGCGGTTTGGTGCGACGGCGGAACCCTGTGCAGAAACGCCTGTTGGTCCTCGCTGTGCGGTTGGGACGACGAGCAGGGCCGGTACGCCTGTGGGGGGGTGGGTCCTGGACCCGGCGGCGAGCCGTACAGTTGTTATGGTTATTGCACGCCGCAATGTGAGGGTAAGGAATGCGGGCCGGATGGGTGCGGCGGCGTGTGCGGTCCGTGTGCCAACTGCCTCGACGGCACGTGCGTGTGGGGTTGCGTGGGCATTACCACCGAGGGTTGTTGCGTGGGGGAGACCCTTTACTTCTGCAACTACTGGAACAATGCGCTGGACACGGAAAACTGCGTGGGTTCGCCCCAATGCGGTTGGAACGAGGCGGACTTGCGCTATTCCTGCGGCACCGACGGAGCCGAGGAACCCAGCGGGTTGCTGCCGAAGCCGTGCTCGTGCCAGCCCACTTGCGACGGGAAACAGTGCGGTCCGGACGGCTGCGGTGGGTCCTGCGGGACCTGCAATTCGGATCAGGCCTGTTACAGTGGGCTTTGCTGCACGCCCAACTGCAGCGGCAAGGAATGCGGGTACGACGGCTGCGGTGGCACCTGCGGCCAATGCGAGCCGGAAGCGGTGTGCATCGTTGCTGGCGCCTGCTGCGTCCCGGATTGCGAGGGCAAGCAGTGCGGTCCGGACGGCTGCGGCGGCACCTGCGGCAACTGCCCGTCGTGCCTCCAGGGACAGTGCGTGACGGGCTGCCCCCTGTTGTCGGCGCCCTGCTGCGGCGGCGACACGCTGTACGACTGCAGCCCGGGCGGCACCCTGCTGTCCTGGGACTGCGCGTCGCAGGGACCGTGTGGCTGGGACAAGGCGCTGCATGAATA
>JAADHL010000154.1 GCA_013151875.1 Deltaproteobacteria bacterium | reverse complement strand
CACATAGCGCCCCCTCTTCCAGACCTTTCCGTTCCTGCGCCAGAACGTCCATCTTCCCTCTTTTTCCGAGTCCTTCACACGCCCGGCCGACTCTCGCCTGCCGTTGTCGTAATAGGTCCTGACCACGCCGTTCGGCGCACCCCGGCGATAGGGAACGGTCTTCATCTTTTTGCCGTTTTCGTACCACCAAATCCAAGTGCCCACCCGCCTGCCTTTCTTCAGACGTCCCCGGACCTTTCTTTTCCCGTTTGCATATTTCTCAGCCACGGGACCGCTGAACCCCTTTGTCGGCAGAGCCTCTACCGACTCTGATTTGGTTGATTCCGATTTGGCTGATTCTGCCTTTGCCGACTTGACCTTTCCGGGTTGCGGGTTCTTGTTTTCGCCGTCTTTACTTTGAGGTTTTTTATTTTTTTCGGGCGTGGCTTTCCGTTCGGCGGCGGGTTTCTTGTGCGCTTCGGTTTTCTTGGCCGTTCCGTTGGGCGTCCCTGCGCTGAACGTCCGCGTTTCCACCCTTCGGCCCTTTTCGTTCCAGCGGATGGCCAGGCCGTCTTTTTTTCCGTCCCTGTAGTTCACGAGTTCCCGGCGCAGGCCGTTTGACCAGTACCTGATTGTGGGTCCGTGAAGTGTCCCGTCGGGTTTCCTGCACTCGGAAACCCACCCCTTGTCCGGCAGATCCCTTTCGGACTGGACCGCACCGGCGGGGCATGGACCCTGGTCAGCCACGGCCTCCGACGCCCAACCAGCCACCACCGGAAACACTATCAGGAACACAGTGACCATCACATACGCATGTCGCATCGCCCACCTCCCGGATACCGAACCTTACTATAGCGGCAACGAGTCGCATGGGTCCATAGGGAGGATGCGGGAACAGCGCCGGGTTTACTTTACGACCGCCTAAAGGCAGAATCGTTTCAGCGAACAAAGCAACGCCACCAACGAGGTGAACATGAAGGTCCGATTCGAACACGTGATTCCCGCCCCCGTGGACAAGGTGCTGGCTGCCTACCGAGACGACGAGTTCTACATCGAGAAGCTGAAGAATTCGGGCGCGATGACCGTAGAGATTCTTGAGGTGGAAGAGATGCCGGGCGGCAAGCTCCGCAAGAAGGTGCGGGCCACCGAACCGTCCCGGATTCCGCCCCCGTTCCGCAAATCGGACGTGGACGAATTCATTGACGACAACGTATTGGACCCGGAAGCCGGAACCCTTACCTGGAAGGTCACCCCGTCGCTTGCCGCGGACAAGTTCTTTCTGTCCGGGGTGGTCGAGTTTCACGCCGACGGGGGCAACACGCGGATGGTATTCATCACCGAGATGGAGGTCAAGATCCCCTTCGTGGGCGGCAAGGTCGAAAAGATCGGGCTGGCCAAGACCGAGGAAGAGGTGGAGAAGCAGGTGGCCTTCATCAAAAAGTGGGTGAAGGAGCATTGAGGGCACCCGGCATTCGACGGCGCATCGACATGAAAAGAACAACGGTCCTGGCCGGCCTCCTGATTCTGTCGGCGGGGTGCGCCCGCGGCCCCCTGGAAGCGGTGTGCCCCAACATCGCCGCGGGCGGCCTGGCGGTCTCGGAGGTGCGGGGCAACCAGTCGGGACTGGACACATGGGGCCAATGGATCGAGATCTACAACTCCACGGCGGTCCCCGTCGAGGCCGGCGGTCTGGTGCTGCGCCTTACGGATGCCGACCCCGTTACGTGCACGGCTTCCGGCCCGACCTGTGACTGCGCCCCCGGTCAGGACGGCAAATCCAGCCATTGCGGGTGCGGCTTCGACCAGGACTGCGCGGCGGATGGGGTGTGCGAGGGCGGCGCGTGCCACGAATTCACGGACATCATGCTGCTGGATTCGAGCCTCGTGATCGAGCCGGGCGCCTACCTGGTGGCTGGCCGTTTTCCGGCATACGACCTGCCGGCGCACGTGGACTACGGATACGAGGCCCAGTTCGGCTCCAGCCTTTACGATGCCGCAAGGCTTCAACTGCTGACCTGCGATGCGCTGGGAAACGACGTGCTGGTGGATGAGGTCGCCTGGACCGACCTGCCGTCCAAAGGCTCGTGGGCCTTTGACGGCGCAAGGACGCTGACCGCGGCGGCCAATGATGATCAAAGCGCATGGTGCGTGGACGACACGATGCCCGCGCCGGGTGACGGCACGGCACAAGGGGCGCCCGGGACCCCTGGGGAGGTAAATCCGTCATGCAAGTGAACCCGCGGAACCTGACGGGAATTGTGGTCCTCGTGGCGCTGGTATTCGCCTCTGGTTCGGAATGCGCGGGCGGCGACAAATCCAGCAAGAGATACACCCGATCCGGGATCAAGGAACGCCTGAAAAGCTTCGATGAATCCGGCCTCGTCATCGGTGAATACAGCTTGGCGAAGCACGCGATACTGGACGGCGACACCATCCGGGTCAAGGGACTCAAGAACAGCCTGCGCCTGCTGGCCATCGACACGGAGGAGATATTCCACCACGCCAAGGACCGCCAACTCTTCGAGGCCGGCTGGGAACAGTACCTCAAGGCCAAACGCGGTGATTCGAAAAGGCCGGTGAAGATATCGACCCCCCTGGGCGAGGAGGCGAAACGCTTTGCCGAGGACTTCTTCAAGGACGTCAAGATGGTCCGGCTGGAAAGGGACCATCCCAAGGAGATCCGGGGGTATTACAATCGCTACCTGACCTATGTGTTCGCGCCGAAAAACGGCCGCTGGGTCAACTACAACCTGGAATGCGTGCGCGCGGGCATGAGCCCGTATTTTACCAAGTACTCGTATTCGAGGCGCTTTCACGACCAGTTCGTCGCGGCCCAGAAGGAGGCCCAGGCAAAGCACCTGGGGATCTGGTCCAAGGACGGCAAGCACTATGAAGACTACCCGGAACGCCTCGCCTGGTGGAACACGCGCGCGGACTTCATCCGCGCCTTCGAGAAGGAGGCAAAGGGGCACCCGGAATACGTGATTCTGACCAGGTGGGACGCACTGAACCGCATAAAGGCCCTGGAGGGCAGCAGGGTGGTCATCCTGGCCTCGGTGGGTGAAATAGTGCGTCACGAAAGCGG
Organism: Deltaproteobacteria bacterium; assembly: GCA_013151875.1. Taxonomy (GTDB): domain Bacteria; phylum Myxococcota_A; class UBA9042; order DTJE01; family DTJE01; genus JADDHL01. The sequence continues at coordinate 3,364 of JAADHL010000154.1, read as the reverse complement.
CCTGATCCGGGTCATGCTGAGCCGCAGGAAATGGTCGGACTTTCCGCTCATCTTTTTCAACCACAAGGTGTTCGAACAGTCCGGCATCGCACGCTACAAGGGCGAATTCATTCGTGTCGCGGGCACGGTCACCCGATACAAGAGCAAGCGATCCGGCAAGTCCAGCCTGCAGATCATCGTGAAGGACCCGGGTCAGATTGTGGGTATGCCCCTGGACTTCCTGAAAAAGGCCGACTACCGGAAAACGAAAGAGGAAACGAAAAATGCAGACTAGAATTTTTGCATTGGCGGCGGCGGCCGGCCTGAGTGGGACCATCGCGTGTTCCGGGGGCTCCGGCGGCGGCGCGTGCGAAACCATGGTCGCGGGTGACCTGGTGATCACGGAGGTCATGGCCAATCCGGCGGGTGAGGACAAGGGCTTCGAGTGGTTCGAGATATTCAACGCCACGCAGTCGAGGATCGACCTGGAGGGGGTCGAGCTTTCGTCCAGCCGCGCGGATGGGACCGACCGGAAGTACCACGCCTTGTCCGGGATCGGGATCGACCCGGGACAGTACCTGGTGTTCGGAAACGCCTCGGAAGGCGCCCTGCCCGAATGGGTCGACTACGGCTACGGCTCCACGCTGGGCGACCTGCGCAACTCAGGCGGCCGCCTGTCCGTGGAATGCGAACTGGTCGCGATCGACGAGATCGTGTACGGCGACGCCGAATCCGGAAAGTCGCAGGGGTTCGACGGGAAGATGGCCCCGGACGCCATGGCCAATGACGACCTGAACGCATGGTGCACCGCGACCAAGGCATTTGACGGGGACCAGATGGGCTCCCCCGGGGCCGCGAACGAGGACTGCGAGGGCGGCGTGACACCCGGGACCTGCAAGTACGGCTTCGGCGACGAACGGGCGCCGGTCCCGCCCAAGCCCGGCGACCTGGTAATCACGGAGATTATGCAAAATCCCGATGCCGTGAAAGACGCCGACGGCGAATGGTTCGAGGTCTACGTTGTGAACACGGTGGACCTGAACGGCCTGCAGGCGGGCATGGACCCATCCAAGTCCCCATCGCTGACCCTTGACAGCGACAAGTGCCTGCAATACCAGGCAGGGTCGTTCGTCCTGTTCGCGAAAAAGGACGAAACGGCAATAAACGGTGGTCTGCCGCACGTGGACTTCAAGACCAAGATCAGCTTGGCCAATACCGCAAGGGACCCGGGGACCGGTCTGTACCTGAAGATGAACAACCTGATCCTGGACGAGGTGGATTACGAGGCAGCCGGCAAAGGAAAGTCCATCAGCCTGGACCCGGACGCGATGACCGCGTCCGCGAACGACGACCCGGCCAACTGGTGCCCGGGCACCGAGGCCTACGGCCTGGGCGACCTGGGCACTCCCGGCGCGGCCAACGAGGATTGCTAACGATATGGCGCGCTTTTCGATAATGATTGGTGCGGTACTGTCGGCGCTGCTGGCGGCGGCTTCGTGCGGGACGGGGACGCCGGAAGAGAGGTGCGGGCCCGCCAGCGCGCGGGTGACTCGCGTGATCGACGGGGACACCGTGGAACTGGAGGACGGCACCAAGGTGCGCTATCTGCTGGTGGACACGCCCGAGATCACCAAGGGCAAGGACGACTGCTTCGGGCGGGAGGCAGCCTTGGCCAACGATGATTGGGTCGGCGGCAAGGTCGTCGATTTGACCTACGACCAGGAGTGCTCCGACCACTTCGGCAGGCTGCTGGCGTGGGTGTGGGTGAACGGAAAGCAGGTCAACCGCCTGCTGGTCGAGGGCGGGTACGCATGCGTGCTGTACATCGCGCCGAACGGCAAGGACAGAAAGGAGGAGTTCGAGGCGCTCGAGGCCCAGGCAAAGGATGAGGGCAGGGGCATGTGGGGAGCCTGCCAGGAGGTGGCATGTGACAAATGAGCATGCCGGATTCGGGCTTTGGGCAGCGGCGGCGCTGGCGATGATCATCCTTTCATTGCCGCTGACCGCGCGGGCCGACGATTACGGCACGTTCGTGGACGTGGATACCGAGGAGGAGCTGCTGGACCTCCTGGCCACGGACGAGATAGACCAGACCGCGTTCGACGTGCTGGTCGAACTGCTGCACGACGGCGTGGACCTGAACAGCGCCGACCGCGAGGCCCTGTACACGCTGCCCAACCTGACCTACGCGGACGTGGACGCCATCCTGGATTACCGCAAGGACACCGGGGCCATCAGGGATCCACTGGACCTGGTGTCCGCCGGAGTCCTGAGTCGTCGTAAGCTGATGGCCATTGCGGCGTTCATCGTCATCAGGGAACCGGAACGGGGACTGTGGGACACAAGCGGCCGGATTCAATACCGGACCTCCTATGTGGGGGGTGACGACGAGGCGCCCAGCATGTGGTTGGGGGCCCATGTATCGACCCTGCGCGACCTGAGAGTGGGCCTGATCGGGGTGCTTACCCGCACCAGACTTTCGGACGTCGTGTACGACCCGACACGCGACGCCCTGTCCGCGAAGGCGCCGTCCGTTCAGTTCCAGGTGCCCAAGTACTTCGTGGAGTGGGAAACCGACCAGTGGCACGTGATCGGCGGAACGTACCGCATCGGGTTCGGGCAGAGCCTGACATTCGACAACACGGGGTCCGCGACGCCCAACGGAATCCGAGTGGACGATGCCATCTATTACAGTCAGGACCTGTCCCTGAAGTGCCGCGAGTCCGCGGGCGAACTGGACCTGAGCCCTTGTCGAGGCTTGGCCGGCAACGAGTACCGGTCGCCGGACTACAGGTGGACGGACAGGCTGCGGGGGCTGGCCGTGGGCCTGAAATCCGGCAAGGTGGGTGACGGGTGGTTCCAGGCATACGCCTTTGGTTCCTTCCAGACCAAGGGCATCTACCAGTACGAGATATACGACCGCGACCGCTGCAAAGACCCTACCGACGACAGCAACCCGAACTGCAAGGCGCCGATGGTGTTCCGCAGGCTGGCCGATCCCAGGGACGCCGCACCGCGTTTTTCCTATCAGACCCTGCCGAACATGTTCAACGAGCTGACGGCCGGCGGCAATGTCGCCTACTTTTTCAACCGGCGCACCCACGTGGGTATTACTGGGTACGGCGCGGACGTGTACTGGCTGGTGGACGGAATGGACCTGGACTTCCAGGAATGGTCCAGGCTGCCGTACGGCGGCCCGTTCGGCGCGGTGGGCATCAACGCTTCATGGGGAACGGGCATCGTGGACCTGTTCGCGGAGGTGACGCGCAGCTTTGACTCGCAGCCGGATGGGGGAGGGTGGGCCGGGATCCTGCGCGCCACCCTGGCATGGCCTGACCACGAACTAGAGACTTCAGTCCGCTATTATCACAGGAACTTCGTCAAC
>JAADHL010000388.1 GCA_013151875.1 Deltaproteobacteria bacterium | reverse complement strand
GAGCGCGTCGAACCCTGCTTTTTCCTCGGTCACCTCGTCGGCTGTCATGATCCGACTGAGGGCGAAAACAAGGTATTGGTTCATGGATACGCCCTCCTTCTTCGCCTGCGCCGCCAGCCGATTGCGAAGGCTGTCAGGGATCCTCAAGGTCATCCTGGCCATCATCCCTCCTCCTCGATCCTTGCCATGAACTCGCGCGGGGACATCAGCGCAAATCCGAGTCGCTGGGCGGCCACACGGAAATCGCGCGTATTGGAAGTCACAACTCCCGCCCCGGCGTTCATGACGCAATCAACAATCATGTCATCACCGGGATCAGGTGATTGCGGGCGATAAGAAAACAGAATCGGGACAAATACTGCTCTCTTGAACAATGCCTGAAGCGCCATGCGTGCCGTTTTCCGATTCCTGCTGGTCCTTCCTCTCGTGAGCACTGCTTCGTACTCCAAGGCCAGTGCCGTGGATACGCAGGGAACAAAACGCCCCGAAGCCCATGCATCAACTATCGCGCCGCACGTCCCCAGTCGCGTGAGCCCCTCCACGAGAACATTCGTGTCGATCACGGCCTTCATGACATCATTATGGCGTCATATAAGGTGTCAGTCAACCGGATTCGGTCACGGAAACGCTGTCAGGGGGAAGGACTCAATCGTCCAGATTCCTCAACTGTTCGTACAGCTTTCTGACCTTGCGCGGGGGTTTTTTCGGGATCTCGACGTTCACCTGGATCCAAAGGTCGCCCCTCCCACGGCGCTGAAGGCGGGGCATGCCTTCGCCCCTGACCTGGATCATGTCGCCGGGCTGGGTGCCGGGCGGCACCTTCACCTTCACCTCGTCGAAGATCCCATCCAGGCGGATGGTTGCGCCCAGCACGGCGTCATACGCGGGGATGGTCGCCTCGTGCAGGAGGTCGTCGCCTTCCCTGCGGAACCTGGGGTCGTCCCGGACCTCCACGACCACGTACAGATCCCCCGAGGAACCGCCGGTCCCGGATATGCCGCCGGCCCCTGACAGACGGATGGTGTTGCCCGAATCGATGCCAGCGGGGATCCGCACCTTGAGTTTCTTTTCGACCAGTTGACGCCCGTTGCCCGCGCAGTCGGGGCAGACCTCAGAGATCACCCGCCCGGCTCCGCGGCAATGCGGGCATGTCGTCTGGATGGTGAACAGCCCCTGGCTGTGAGTGACGCGGCCGGACCCGCGGCACGTGCGGCATGTCTCGGGGCTGGACCCTGGCGCTGAACCGGTTCCATTGCACGTCGAGCAGGGCTCCTCCCTTCTGACGTCCAGTTCCTTTTCAACCCCCGAGGCCGCTTCCTCCAGAGATATGCGGATGCCGACCTGTTGATCCCTTCCGCGGCCGGCGCGCCTGCCTCCGCCACGACGGCCAAAGCCGAACATGTCGCCAAAGGCGCCGCCGAACATGTCCATGAAGTGCGAAAAGATGTCGTCGGCGTTGAAGTCGTAGCCCCTGCCCCTGAGGCCGTCCACCCCATACCTGTCGAACAGTTCCCGCTTGGAGGGGTCCGACAACACATCGTATGCCTCGGACACCTCCTTGAACCGTTCCTCGGCCTCGGGGTCGTCCGGGTTGCGATCAGGATGGTACTGGATTGCAAGCTTGCGGTAGGCCTTCTTCAATCGGTCGGGGTCGACGTCCCTGGGCACGCCGAGGACTTCGTAGTAATCGCGCGGCGCCATCAGTGCCCGCCGTGTTCGACAAACTCGACCAGCACACCGGAGGTTGTCCTTGGATGAAGGAAGGCGACCCGAGCGCCGCCCGCCCCCGGACCAGCGCCCTTTTCAATGGGTTCGGCGCCCGCGGACCTCGCCCTGTCCAGAGCGTCGTCCACGTCGTCCACTGAAATGGCGAGATGATGCAGGCCTTGGCCGTGCCTGGCCACCCAGGATGCCACCTCGGAATCCTCGCCTTGGGGCTGCAGCAGTTCAATGCGGGTCTCATGCAGGGTCATGAAGGCCACCCTCACGCCTCGATCCGGCAGGTCCTCGATCCGGTCGAGTTCCATGCCGAACGCGTCCCTGAACAGGTCAACGCTGCGCTCCAAGTCCTTCACCACGATAGCGATGTGATCGAGCTTCGCCACGGTCGAATACTCCGGGCCGGTCGGAAACTCTGGGGAGGTCTAGAATCCGCCCATGCCGCCCATTCCGCCCATACCGCCCATACCGCCCATTCCGGGATCGCCTCCGGGCATCGGAGGAGCTTCCTTCTTGGGCTTTTCAACGACGACGCATTCGGTCGTCAGCAGCAGGGAAGAGACGCTGGCCGCCTTTTCGAGGGCCACTCGGGTGACCTTTGCCGGGTCGACCACGCCCTCTTCCAGCAGGTTTCCATAACAGTCCGTCAAGGCGTTGTATCCGAAGGACGCATCCTTGGACTCCCGCACCTTCTGGACAACCACGGAACCCTCGACACCGGCGTTCCCGGAGATCATGCGGATCGGCTCTTCAATGGCGCGCTTCACGATACCGACGCCCACGGCCTGCTCGATGGACAGGTCCTTGAAGGCATCAAGGGCATTCTGGCAATGAAGCAGCGCGACACCGCCTCCAACCACGATCCCTTCCTCGACTGCCGCGCGCGTCGCGTGCAGGGCGTCTTCCACGCGGGCCTTCTTTTCCTTCATTTCGGCCTCGGTCGCGGCGCCTACCTGGATGACCGCCACGCCTCCGGCGAGCTTGGCCAGCCTCTCCTGGAGCTTTTCGCGATCATAGTCGGACGACGATTCTTCGATCTGGGCCTTGATCTGCTTGATGCGGCCCTTGATGTCCTCCGATTTCCCCGCGCCCTCCACGATGGTCGTGTTCTCCTTGTCCATCACGATCTTCTTGGCCTGGCCCAGGTCCGCCACTCGGACGTTCTCCAGCTTCATGCCGAGGTCTTCGGAAATAACGCGCCCGCCCGTGAGAACGGCGATGTCCTCCAGCATGGCCTTGCGTCGGTCCCCGAAGGCCGGGGCCTTGACCGCGGCCGCCTGCAGGGTGCCGCGAATCTTGTTCACGACCAGGGTCGCCAGGGCCTCGCCCTCAATGTCCTCGGCCACGATGACCAGGGGTTTGCCCATCTTGGCGATCTGCTCCAGCAGCGGGAGCAGATCCTTCATGTTCGAAACCTTCTTGTCGTATATAAGAAGGTAGGGGTCCTCGTAGACCGCCTCCATCCTCTCGGCGTCGGTCACGAAATAGGGCGAAAGGTATCCCCGGTCGAACTGCATGCCCTCAACGGTTTCGAGGGTCGTCTCCATGGACTTGGCTTCCTCGACCGTTATGACCCCTTCCTTGCCCACGGTTTCCATTGCCTTGGCAATGATCTCACCAATGGTTTCGTCGCTGTTGGCCGAGATGGTGCCTACCTGGGCGATCTCCTTGAAGTCCTTGGTCGGCTTGGCCATCTTCTTCAACTCGCCCACGACCGACTTTACCGCCAGGTCGATGCCCCGCTTGATGTCCATGGGGTTGTGACCGGCAGAGACCATTTTCACGCCTTCCCGGTAGATCGCCTGGGCCAGAACGGTGGCGGTGGTCGTGCCGTCTCCGGCCTCGTCAGAGGTCCTGGAGGCGATCTCCTTGACCATCTGCGCCCCGATGTTCTCGAATTTATCCTTGATCTCGATCTCCTTGGCCACGGTGACCCCGTCCTTGGTCACCGTGGGGGAGCCCCACGACTTTTCGATGACAACATTCCGCCCGCGCGGTCCCAGCGTCACCTTAACGGTATCGGCCAGGATGTTGACCCCTTTCAGGATCCCCGCCCGGGCGTTTTCTCCGAACAGCAGTTCTTTGGCCGCCATGTCAAAACCTCCTTCTGGCAAGGGCCCTTCAGCTGATTACCGCAAGTATCTCGTCCTCGCGAACGATGATGTGCTCTTCACCGTCGATCTTGATCTCACTGCCCGAATACTTGCCGATAAGGACCTTGTCCCCATTCGACACCGAGGGCTTGCGCACTTCGCCGCTTTCGAGGGTCTTGCCGGCCCCGACCGCGATCACCTCGCACTCCTGTGGTTTCTCCTTGGCGGTATCGGGGATGATGATCCCACCCGCAGTCTTCTCCTCGACTTCGAGGCGCTTCAACAGAACACGATCCTGCAACGGCTTGACTTTCATGACCATCCTCCTTTCATCCGGACCCGAGATCGGTCATCCCAGAGCGACCACGGAGCCCTTTTCAAAACGACTCGAACCGAAAGACCGGTTCCACGGCTGAGAAAAAGTAATCACGTTTATCTGAAACGCAAGGGGGAAAGTACGACCCCGCAAACCTCGGCGACGGCAGGACGGGTTTGGAGTGCGGAAATGATGAAAAAAACACAATATTCGAATGATTTTTGAACAAAAGCGGCACATTTTGGCCGCGGATCCGTTAAAGTGCCGCGTTTTTCGTCCCGGCGACCATGGTAGGGGACGAGCGGAGAAATCGCCATGAACACTGCAATACTGGCGGCCGCCCTGTTGTTCAAGAGCTGGACGCCGTCCCCGGAGATGGAAATCACGTTGACATCATTTCTTTACGGTATCGAACCCG
>JAADHL010000233.1 GCA_013151875.1 Deltaproteobacteria bacterium | reverse complement strand
TCATCACCAGGCCGCGAAAGAAGTTGAGTCCCCGGTGGAACTGGTAACTGTAATAGACGTTCGACGCCACCTCGGCCTCGTCCAGCAGGACGGCCAGGCCGTTCAGCCCCAGCATCTCGGCCGCCCGACCCAGGCCCGACAGCAGGCTGCAATACAGATTGGCGCACGTGGTGAAGTCATGAAGCGTGGGCAGCGCGGCCCGGCCCTGGCCCCTGGCCTCGATCCATGTCCAGTCCATCTCGTTGACGCGGCCGGCCGCGAGCCTCTCCAGGAACGGGCCCAACGCCCAGTGATCGCCCAATACGTCCCGCCAATCGGAGCGGGCTGCAACGGCTTTCAGGAAGCCCCTGAAGTCCACTTTTGTGCCGTCCAGCGTCGCCCTGAAACCGCGGGCCAGCCTCCTGTACGCCTTTTTGGGAAACGCGGCCGTTGCCTCCGATGGATCGAACCCGGCCGATGCCACTGCGAACCCCAACCCTTCGGCCTCGCCGGCGAGTCGAGCCAGAAGGTGAGTCTTGCCGGCTCCGTACGCCCCCTCGATGACAATCGCCCCTTCCGCGTCGTCTTTCAGGAACCCGGTGATCAGCTCAACCTCCGTTTCGCGTCCGATGGTCCACTCGGCAACCGAGGCGGCCGGCACTATCCCCAGCCTGAACGATTCCAGGGCGATGGCGTGTTGGATGGGTCGGTCCGGGACGCACGGGACATAACGGGGCTGTGGGGTGCCGCCGGAAGACCGGCTCTTTGCCCGTGGCTCGGTGTCTTCAGGTTCGGACCTTTCAGGGACGGATTTTTCGGGCCTGGGGTCGTTGGTCAGCATCCGGATGATCTGATCAAGGGACGGCCCACTCCGATCCGCCTTTGTTGGGCCAGCCGCCCCGCCTTTGACCAGCCTCAGCCCCCCTGGCGCGGTTTCAAGTTCGCCGACCGGGATCCACAGACTGTACCTGCAGAATGCGACGCGCACCTCGAAGCCATTGTGTCTTTTGGCAGTGACCGTTCCCCGGCCATAGGCCGCGTGTGCGACGGCAGCACCCTTTTCGAATCTACTCATCAGCGGTCGACTCCGTCCCGGACCCCGAGCCTCCTCCATCCCCGGGATCCAGTATCGCGGACGCGAAATCCGGGCCCAACGTTACGCCCGGATCCAGGCGCAACGTGTTGAAGGCCCGTACCATGGACTGGACGAACAACCTTTTGTACCCGATATCGCCATAGGCGCGTTCGGCTACTGCATCAGCGACCGCCGCGACGGCGTCGGACCTGGTTTCCAACGGAAAATTCACGCCCCACGCCTTTTCGTACACGGCGGCCAGGCGCATTCCGATCTCGATCATCAAGGTGCGGGGGGTCCGTCCAATCCGGTCCAGTCGGATCGTGACCCCGGTGGGATTGTTGAAGTCGAAAACCGTATGGATCCTTTGTTTCAGCGCCTCGTATGCCGTGGAACGCCCCTCCGTCAGGAAGTGCTCGTCCGGAACGGCATAGAACACCATGACGTTCGAAAACGCCGCGGAGCCGCACTGGTCCACCATTTCCCTCAGATTGGCGAGCATCATCTCCTTCTGCCTCGGTGACATGGACCCCGCCTGTTCGGCCTCGTCGAACAGGATGACCAGCCCCCTGAATTTCAGATTCCGGATAAAGGCCACCAGCGAACGCAGCGCCGGGAATGCGTGCCCCTTGTCGATGGGGTGCAGGATGCCCAGCCTCTTGTGCGCCGCCCGGTCGTAACCGTCCGCCAGCAGGTACTGGAGGACCAGATCCAGCCGATCCCTGTCCCCCTCCACCAGGGCGTCCAGGCCCTGGCGTACCGCTATTCCGAAGTTGGGGTCCTCCAGACCGGCGGATACGTCCTCAAAGACCGTTTTCAGGCGCGCCTTCAGCGCGGGGCCGGACATGCCGTCCGCAATCAGACCGTCGACCAGGTCCTGAAAGACCGATTTCAGGAAAGGGGCGGGGCCGCGCTCGGCGCCGGACATGAGATCCGGCGGTGAAACGGGCCTCATGATGTTGGATACCACCGCCCGATAGACCAGGTCCAGGCGATAGAAAGGAGAATCGTTGAGCGAAAGAGGGCAGTAGGACACCAGATATTCATGTTTGAAGGCCAGATCGCGCACGCTGTACAGGAAATGGGTCTTGCCCCCCCCGTAGGACCCGACGACCACCTTGAAGGACGAGCCCCCGTCCTTCACCAGCGATTGCAGGTAATCCTTTTCCAGTACATCTATATAGGGTTCAAGGCCGGCCGAAAAATACTGGAAGCCCCATTCCGGGGGCACGCCCGACGAGCCTACGACCTCTATCACGTGTCGGGCCTGCGTTTTTGTCAGGGTTTTCGACATCAATCTTCCCGCGTGGGTACGGGCACGAACCGTACGCCCGAGTAGTTTACACCGTCCATCGAATCGCCACGGGGCACCCACAGATGGCCCTCCAGACCACGCGTTTGAGCCATGGTGGCGACCTCAAGCCTCATTTCGCGGTCGGCCAGGCGACGATTGCGCAGCCTGGAAAGGTCCACTGCAAAATCCACCCTTGTGTACGGGACGTACAGGTCCCGCCTGGGATCGGCCATGAACCCAGGCCCCTGTCTCTGAAAGGCGACCTCCGCCATGATCGATGTGATGGGGGCGCTGTCGCCGGGTTCAAGTCCAAGGCGCGTCGTCGTGACCCGGTAGGCGCTGTCCAGGTCCGCCAGGAACGCGCCTTCGTCCCAGTCCGCGCCGAAAAGGTGCTCATACGCCCTTTTGACTTTTTCGACGATCTCCGTGGGTTCGAGTGGGCACGTGAACATCCTGTGTTTGCGGGGGCCGAACCAGACCACGCATCCGGCCTTTTTTTCAAAATCGAACTCCAGGGTGAAGACACCGGCGCGCAGACGCGGCAGGTTCCCGGTCACGGTGATCCCGGCCTCTTCCAGACCGGCCGCTGCCTTGCCCGCGACCAGCGCCTTCCGTCTATCGGCCGCGCCACGGGACCTGTCGGCCCTGACGGTGAACTCGCGGACCAGAGCGGCGGCCAGGTTTTCAATCTCCCCCACCCTGGCCAGTTCCCTGGCGGCTTCCAGGGACGACGCATGGACCTCCAGGGGATCGGCCTGGGAGCGTCCCTGCGCCTTTACAGCGGCGTTTACGGCCTTTGAAGCCGCCGCCACTGCCTTGGCCGCCTTCTTGAATTCCAGGATTGGATCGTTCAACGCAACCTCCGTGATTCCGATCCGGCGCCAAACGGGTCATCAGGTATGTCGGCCGGACAGCCATCGCCGAAAACGGCCTCCAGGACCCGGCGCATGTCCCGGGGCAGAGGGGCCTTTACCGTATGCGCATGGCCCGTAACCGGATGAATGAAACGTAGGGCGTACGCGTGCAGGGCCTGGCGCTTGAGGCCCATGAGTGCAAGGGCCTCGTCCCTGGGTTGGCTGCCTTTGCGTGGAAAAGCGCGTCCATAGACCCGGTCGCCGGCCACGGGATAGCCTCGTTCGGACAGGTGGACCCTGATCTGGTGAGTACGTCCGGTCCTTGGACGCACCAGCAACAGCGCGCACAGGTTCGCCCGCATCAGGGTCCTGTATGACGTCACCGCCTCGCGGCCGGTTGACACGCGGCCCGTGAACTGCTTGCGGTTTCCGGGGCTTCGGCCGAATCTGGTGTTGATCACCTCCCGATCCGGCATGGAAACGCCCAGCACCAGCGTGAGGTACGCCTTGCTGATGGTGCGTTCCTTGAACTGCGCGGCCAGCGCTTCGTGCGCCTGGTCGTTTTTCGCCGCCATCAGGACGCCGGACGTGTAGCGGTCCAGTCGGTGGACCAGACCCGCTCGATCCGTGCCCCCTACCACCGAAAGCGCCCTGCCGCTGGCCAGCAGCCGGTCGGCCAGGGTGCCGAAGCGGTGGCCCGCGCCCGGGTGGACCACCAGACCGGGTGGTTTGTTCACAATCACCAGGGAATCGTCTTCATAGAGGACATCCAGATCGACAGGTCCGATGATTGGGGGCGAATCCGTGGCAGGCGCCGGTATCCTGACAATTACGGCGGCCCCGGCCGGGACCCTGAAACCCTGCGGGCGAAGTCTGCCTGCCACCGTTACCTGCCCGGCCTTGATCAGGCGCTGAGCCGCGCTGCGAGAGACCCCCGCCACGTTTGCGGCTACGACCACGTCGAGCCTGTCCCCTTCATGGCCCTCCCCCACGGTCAGTTCGTGCACGGTTGGGTCCACGGAGTCCGCGTCCTGGTTGATGTCGGCACCCATTTCGGTTGCAGTTTACCCTATTAACCGGGAAGATATGTGCCGAAGCGAGGTCGAGCGGGACATGACGGACAGGGTCTTGAAGAGGTGCTTGTGGACCTGCATTGCCGGCCTGGCGGCTATTGCCTCCTGCGGGTCGGACGGCGGGACCTGCGTGAAGGACCTCGAACCATGCGAAGGCGGGGTATGCTTGTCGGGCCGGTGCGAGCCCCTGGAGGGCGATGCGGATTTCGATGGGCTGCTGAACGGCGATGAGGTAGCCCTGGGTACGGACCCGCTGAACTGGGACACCGACGGCGATCAGCGTCC
>JAADHL010000234.1:4074-8634 GCA_013151875.1 Deltaproteobacteria bacterium | reverse complement strand
GATGACCTTCTGATGACGGCGCTGCACCGAGCACTCACGCTCGAACAGGTGCACTACACGGCCTTGGGAGTCGGCCATGACCTGGACCTCGACGTGGCGCGGACCGCGCAGGAATTTTTCCACATAGACCGACGGATCACCGAAGGCCGCGGCCGCCTCCCGCGACGCGGCCTCGAAGGCCCGCGGCAGTTCGGCCGCATCGTCCACACGACGCATCCCCTTGCCGCCTCCTCCAGCCACCGCCTTAAGCATCACCGGATAGCCGGCCTCACCGGCGTCTTTCAAAGCGGCGTCGACGTCCGTCGCCGGTTCCAGGCTGCCCGGCACCACGGGCACTCCCGCGTCCGACATGGTCTTGCGGGCCAGAAGCTTGTTGCCCATGACGCTGATCGCCCTCTCGGAAGGCCCGATGAACACGATTGATGCGTCGTCGCAGGCCCTCCTGAAGTCGGGGTTTTCGGAAAGGAAGCCATAGCCGGGATGGATCGCGGCCGCCCCGGAGTCCCGGGCCGCGCCGATGACCTTGCCGATGTCCAGATAGGACTCCGCGGCCGTGGCACCCCCAAGAGGCACTGCTTCATCGGCCAGTCTGACATGGGGCGTTGCGGCGTCCGGTTCGGAATAGACGGCAACGGTCGAATACCCGGCCTCGCGGAGTCCGCGAACAACCCGCACCGCGATCTCGCCACGGTTGGCGACCAGCACTTTGCGTTTTTCCTTCACGGTTTTAGTCTGCATGGTTTTATCTGATGCGGGAGCTGACCTTCTTTGCGAGGGCGTAGAGGCTGTCCGAGTCGCAATAGGGTCGGCCGCATGAAAGCACGACTATCAGTCCGTTGTGCTGATTCATGAAAGACACGAACAATACCTCGTCCCAATAGGCGAAAAACGTGTTGCCCGCGACCGGGGCTATCTCGACCGAGTTGGGATACGAGGCGAACATGGACTCAAAGCGCTGCTTTGCCCGGGCCATGTTCTTTTCGTGGAACACCTGGATGCCGAACCCGTACGACGAGCCTTTCTCGGGTTCATAATAAAGGGCGTCCTGGTCGGGCGTGACCACCATGCCCGGCATGGCCCGCCTGCGAAATGCCGACCTGCCGCCCCCGTTCTGGGTGACGTCGGTAGCGGTCAGCAGCAGCCTCAGGTCCGGGATCCGGGGTTCACGGAGCCCGGCTGATCCGCCCGCCGAAGCGGGGGGCGACACGGGCGCGGCAACGGGCGTTTTCGATCCGGTTGCTTCAGACCTGGGCGTAGGCGAAGCCGCCGGCCTCGCTGCGTGGGTCGCGCCACGGGCAACCCTGGGCTTGTCGCCGGCCTGGGCCCTGGCCGCGGCCCTTGTAGGCGCCGATGGAACGGCCCCCGACCGCCCCCCTTTTTTCGGTGGCGTCTTGTCGGCTTTCTTCCTTCTTTCGGGCGGCTTTTTCAACTGGGTTTTCACGGCGGACGCATCGACAACGGATGTCTTTTCGGGCTTCGCGGGCTTCTTGTCGTCCTTGCATGATGCGGCCGGGGCCAGCGTCATGGCCGTGACAACGAGCCAGAGTGGAGGGTGAATCGGCTTCATGGCCACTCCCTTGAGGACGGATTCCCAGGGCCCGGAATTTCGAAATCAGAGAATATGGGAGGCTAGAACATGTGTCAACTCGACGGATGCTGACGAGTGGTACAAAACGTGCTAAATTCAAAGCTCGGATTGTTCGCGGTCTTCGCCGAAAATTGAGTGATGACCCGAAGTGCCTGATCTGTTTGGTATTGTTACCGCAGGAAAACGGGCCTGAAAGGGCCGCTGTGAAAATCTTGCGGAGTTTGAGGCAACGGATGTCCATTCGGTTGAAAAAGTGTCTCCTGCCGGGGACCATTGACTGGAAACGAGGCGAACGCCGATCCGGCGGTCGTTTTTTTGAGTTTCGGGAATGTTTGGAACCACGGTGCGTATTGGAGGTGGCCCCATGAAGTCGCTCCTCAAGTTTGTTCTGGTCTGTGTTTTCGTCGTGGGCATGACCGTTGGTGATGCCTTTGCGCAGGACCACGTGCCCGCTGAATTGAATGTTCAGGGCGTGTTGCGGAACGTGGCCGGCGAGGTCGTGACCGGCGCCTACGGCATGACGTTCAGGCTGTACGACCAGCCGACCGGAGGCACTCTGCTGCTCACAAAGACACAGACCGTGTCGGTGGTGGGCGGCGTTTTCAACGTGTATCTGCCGGCGGCGCCTACGGTGTTTATCAACAGGTCTCAGGTATACCTGGAGATCCAGATCGGCACCGACGTCCTGCCGAGGAGGGCCATGACCTCGGTCGGATTCGCGTTCCAGGCCGAACACGCGGAGCAGGCGGATGAACTGCTGGGCGCGGCCACCGACCTTGCCTGCTCGAATCCCAGCGGGTGCGTCGACCTGGCCGACCTGGCTGTGAACTACGCGAGTTCCGCGTCCAAGGGCGGACCCGCGGACGACCTCGTGTGCAGCGGATGCGTGGCCACCTCGGACATTGCCGACCTGACCATCACGGGTGCCGGGAACGGAACCGGGACCGGCGACATCGCGGGCAGCACCATCGGAACGTGGAACCTCTATAATGGGGCGGTAACCACCGACAAGCTGGCGAACGACGCCGTGGACTCCAACAAGCTGAAGGATGATGTAAATGGAATAGAGAGCGCGGTAGGCACGCACCACATCCAGAACAACGCGGTCACCGCTGCCAAGCTGGCCCCCGGTGCCGTGGGCAACACGCAGATCAATTTCAATTACGCGACGTCCAACAGCAAGGGCGGACCCGCGCTGAACCTGGCGTGCAGTACCCAGTGCGTCAGCAGCGGCGAGGTGGACTTCAATTACGCGGTGTCCGACTCCAAGGGCGGCCCGGCCACGAACGTCGAGTGCCCGAACTTCGGCGGCGCCGGCATCGGGTGCGTCGGAACCGGCGATGTGGGCTTCAACTTCGCGGGTTCGACCAGCAAGGGCGGCGCGGCCAGCAACCTGGCCTGCTCCAAGTGCGTCTCCAACGACGAACTGCGCGACGACATCTACTATGCCCTTGGTACGTCCAAGGGCGGCGCGGCCGTGGACGTGCAGTGCAGCGGTTGCGTAAACCAATCCGACCTGAGCATCAACTATGCGGGCTCCGCTTCCCAGGGCGGCCCGGCCACCGGCCTTTCGTGCACCGGATGCATCGGCAACAGCCAGCTGGGCGTGAACTACGCGGGGTCGTCGTCCAAGGGCGGCCCGGCCTCCAACCTCGACTGCCCCGGCGGGTGCGTGGACACGGCCGACATAAACAATCAGCAGGTGACCGACGTCAAGATCAAGGGGCCCATCTCGGCCAACAAGATCAGCCTGGCCACCGCTTC
Source organism: Deltaproteobacteria bacterium (assembly GCA_013151875.1). Lineage (GTDB taxonomy): Bacteria > Myxococcota_A > UBA9042 > DTJE01 > DTJE01 > JADDHL01. The sequence goes on along the minus strand of JAADHL010000234.1, from coordinate 5,282 downwards.
CAACGTGGGCGTGGCCAAGTTCGGCAACGGCCTTTCAATCGACGGCAACGCCCTGGTCACCGTGGACTGGGCGTCCGCGCCGCCGCCCGCGGTCTTGAGCCAGTATTTCAAGAAGGGTACTGAAAACCTCTATATCAACCCGGGCTACCAGTTCGTCCTGAACGACGGTGGGGACAGCGACACCGCCTACTTCGTCAACCCCACCGGGGCCAGCGACGACCAGATCGCCGTGCGGCTCGTACTGGGCGACAACTGGGACCAGTCCGAGCGGTTCGAAATCTACTATTCCGGACCCGAGCATGGCGATACCGTGGTGCACGCACTTTATGCCAACGGCGACGCCTTCCACTACGGCAACCTCCAATTCAACGGTGAACTGACCTGCAAGACCGGTGGCTGCATCGACGGCACGGACATCAAGGACGGCGAGGTGTATTCCGCCGAGATCCACGACCACACCATCACCGGCACGGACCTAGCGACAAACCTCAGCTTCACCACCAGCGGCGATATCACCCTGGACGAGGTCATCGCCAACAAGTTCACGGATCGCGGCGACACGCGCTATTGGGCCGACCCGGCAAGCACAAGCAAGCTGAACAACCTGCGCATCAACAATCTGTATACCAGCGCCCTTGGCACCGGCACTTCGTACGGCATCTCGGGCAACAACCTGTTCATGGACACCATCAATACCGGCGCCGCCGGTGATCCGCTGGAGATCCAGTACTCACGGTGCGCCGACGTGCGCATGTTCTGGGGTTCCTGCGGCAACCAGACCCTGGATGTCAACGGCTACATACAGGTGAAGACGTTGTACGACCGGGACAACACCGGGTATTACATCAACCCTGCAAGCGGTTCCTACGTCTCGGTGCTGACCGCCCAAAGCGGGGTCAATATCGAAGGCCAGAACCCTCTCAAGTTCTCGTCGTACGGTGGGGGCTGGTACATGTCCGATTCGAACTGGGTCCGGGCGTACAACAGCAAATCAGTGTACTCATCCGTAGAGATCCAGGCCGGCGCCCAGATGCGCGCCCCGATCTATTACGACTTGAATAATGGCAGTTATTACGTGGACCCGGCCGGCTATTCCCACATGGGCAGGGCCATCTATCAGGACTACCCTGGGACCGCGGCTCACAACGTGATCGGTGACTTCGCGGCAATAGGCCTGGGCAACAAAAAGGGCATCGCGCAGCACCAGT
>JAADHL010000234.1:0-4017 GCA_013151875.1 Deltaproteobacteria bacterium | reverse complement strand
CTGGCCGCCCATCACAACTACCTGAAAACGAACACCGGGTTCTATGCCACGGGTAACATGTGGGCCGATAAGTTCATCGATCGTAATGGCTCGGGCTGCCAGGTGGATCCCTCGTCTAACTGGAATTCGAACCTCCGTACGCTGGAGGTCACCTACGACGTTATCGCGAACCGGGCCGTCAACGCCCCGTCCGCGGCCTTCACCACTGGGCTGTATGTCGGATCGTCTGGCATCTATTCAAACCCGGGCTGGTGGCATCCCGGGCTATTCGTGACCGGGGACATCATCCCCAACTCGGGCGGCGCGTACGGTGAAATCGGGTACTACCACGTCGGGGCCAACAACCCTCTCGGTCAAAGCTGGGGCGCGCACCTGCATAACAGGTGGGCTTCGTGGTGGCTGATAACGCGCTACCAGGAGCTGGCCTACTCGTCCGAGACCATGAAGAAGGATATCCGTGATCTCGGTCGGGAGGACCTCGACAAATCGCTCGAGGACATCCGGAAGCTCCGTAGCGTCTACTATCGATGGAATCAGGAGGACGCCACTCTCGAGGATACCCTGAAGTCCGCGGAGATCGCGGTCAGGGAAGCCAATCTGGCTCAGAAGCGGGAAGCCGAGAAGGCCGGAAGAATATACGTCGAGCCTACGGCGGACGAGATCCGCAAGCAGATCGAGAAGTACTCAGAGAGTCGCTTCCGCCCCGTTCCACATATCGGCGTCATCGCCGAATCCCTTCCCAGGGAGCTGAACGTGTACGGCCGCTACAACAACGGCTACGGCACCAACGACATGGAAGGCCTGCTCATGGCCGGCATCAAGGCCCTGGACACGCACAACCAGGAAATGAAGCAGCAGCTCGTGGACCTGGAGGACCGGGTCGCCCTGATGGAGCAGCTCCTGGTTGATCAGGGTATCCTCAAGTAGCGCCTGCGCGGACTAGCAAGGCCCCTTTGCCGCTAACGCTCGCACCTCTCCTGACCTCCAATAAGCCGTCGGTTTCAGTATCTTTTGCCCGTAGTTGGGGTCTGTGTGCGAGTTTTCGGCCTCGACTTTCCCGCCTGCCTCGAATGACGCTAGACTGTTATTGTCTTGACCGTCTGGTGAAAGTCACATGCATGACGCGGACTGGAAGGGGATTACGGCGCGGGTGCTGAAGGTCGCCTCCGGGAAAGGACCCGACCCCCTGGTGACTCCCCTGGTGCAGGACGCCTCCACGCGTTCGTATTTCCGCGCGACCCTTGAATCGGGCCGAACCGTGGTGGTCATGAAGATGGCCCCAGACCCCCTGAAAAGCGATGAACTGGTGGTCGGCGCGCGACCGGACAAGGTCCCTTTCCTGGATGTGGGCCGCTACCTGGCAGGCGGCGGCATTCCAGTGCCCGAGGTGCTGCACGTGAACCTGGACGCTGGAGTCATCGTATTGGAGGACCTGGGCGACGTCACCATCGAGAGGGCCCTGGCCGACGGCGCGGATAAGATGTCGCTGTACCTGGACGCCGTGGACCTGATGGCGGCGATGGAGCATTGGGCGTCCGAATCCCCCGACCCGGATTGCATCGCGTTCAAGCGTGGCTTCGGCCCGAAACTGCTGCGCTGGGAACTGGAACACTTCCACGAGTGGTGCCTGATCGAGCTGACCGGGCGCACGCCCACGTCGGGCGAAAAAGAGGCGCTGAACGCGTTCTACGACCAGGTGGTCCGAATGATAGCGGACCTGCCGACAGGTTTCGTGCACCGCGACTTCCAAAGCAGAAACCTGATGGTCCATGAGGGCCGCCTGAGGCTGATAGACTTCCAGGACGCTCTTGAAGTGCCCTACCTTTACGACCTGGTGGCCCTGCTGCGCGACTCGTACGTGGCCTTCGACGCAACCGAGGTGGACGAGATCCAGCGGGCGTTCATCGAGGCTCGTAAACAGCGGGGCATGTGGACGCCGTCGGAATCCGACCTGAAGAAAGGGTTCCAGGTCCAGGCCCTCCAACGCAAGCTAAAGGACGCGGGGCGTTTCGTGTACATCGACCGGGTCAGAAAGAACCCCAGGTTCCTGTGCAATATCCCACGGTCCCTGTCCTATGCCCCCGCGAGGCAATCGACCACTTTCCTGAATTCAGCGAAGCGCGCGGGATACTGGCCGGATTCCTGCCCGAACACTTCGATTGAAAGGATGAAGCGCGGCACATGGAGGTGCGGTCCATGAAGGCAATGGTGCTGGCGGCGGGTCAGGGGACCAGGTTGAAACCTTTTACCGAAACAGTACCCAAGCCCATGTTTCCGGTGCTGGGAGTTCCAGTGATCGAGTGGGCGCTGCGCAACGTAAAGCGGGCCGGGGCAGCGGACGTGGCGATCAACCTCCACCACCTTCCGGCAGCCATAGTCAGGCATCTTTCCTCGGGCCGCGAACTGGGCCTGAACCTGACGTATTCCGAGGAACCCATCCTGCTGGGAACCGGCGGCGCCCTGTCCGCGATGCGCGGCTTTTTCGAGGGCGAGGACTTCTTTGTCGTGCACAACGGCGACGTGTTCACGGACTGGGACCTGGCCCAACTGGTCGAAAGACACCTCGGATCCGGGGCGCAGGCCACCCTTGCCCTGGTGGACGACCCAAAAAGGCCCAAGGCCCAACTGGTCGAACTGGACGGTGACGCGGTGGTCGGCATCAGGGGCGACCCCCAGGATCATGGCGGGCCGAAATACATGTTCTCAGGCGTATCGGTCCTGTCCGGGGCCGTGTTCGATCACCTGCCCCAAGGTGAGGTTTCATGCCTCGTTCAGCAGGGGCTCGTTCCCATGATAAGAGACGGCCTGGATGTCAGAGGGGTCGTCATGGACGGGCTCTTTTGCGACATAGGCACGCCTGAACGCTATCTGAACCTGCAATGGGAACTGATGGGCCGCATGCCCGGCCTGTTCGTGGATCTGGACATGAAAGGCCCAGTGGAGCGGCCGGCCGGAGTGTTCCGTATCGAGACATCGGAAGTCGCGGCGGACGCGGTGCTGGAGCCACCGGCCATTGTGTGCGCGGGCGCCAGGGTGGAGGCCGGCGCGAGGGTGGGGCCGAGGGCCGTGATATGCGATAATGCAACGGTAAAGTCAGGGGTCGTGATCAGGGATGCGGTCGTCTTTCCAGGGGCTGTGGCCCGCAATGATTGCACGGGCATCGTAGGTAATTCATAGCCCAAAGCCCCGTGGTCCATGGGTCAACTCGATTTTTTCGAGCCTTTTTTCGCCATGGAAGCGATCACCAGCAGCAGGCCAAGGGCGCAGCAGGCCCACGCAAATACATCGCCGAACCGCTGATAGATGGTCTCACCGGACAGGACCGCGATGTCGGCTGTAAGGGTTTCGGCCCCTTCCAGGGACGTATGGCTGACGATCCTGCCCACTGGGTCGATGACGGCGGATACGCCGGTATTGGTGGAACGCAGAAGGTATCTGCGGTTCTCTATGGCCCTGAACGCGGCCAATTGCAGGTGCTGCCATGGCTCAGATGTCTTTCCGAACCAGGCGTCGTTGGTAATGTTTATCAGGATGTTGGGGTCCTTGTCCGCCAGTTTGCGCGTAAAGCTGGGGATGATGTCCTCGTAGCAGATCATCAGGCCGATCCGGACCGAGTCCAGGTCGAACACCTCTACCGTTCGGCCAGGGCGGTAGTCCCCGGCCTCGGGGAGCCAGGACTTGAGGAAAGGGAACCAGTCAGCGAAAGGGATGTGCTCGCCGAAGATCAGTAGATAGTTTTTGTCGTAACGGCCCAGCACCCGCCCATCCGGCGCCACCAGGAGGGCCGTGTTGTAGTACTCCTGCTCGTCGTCGAAATCCTTGCGCCGCTCATAAGTAATGGCCCCGAACAGCAGGGGCGTTGAAAAGCCGCGGATCGCGGCATTTCTGTCCCTGGCGGGGGTGTCGCGATCAGCGTCCACTGCGGGGCCTGGGTCAAGGGGGTCGCCCGCGGGAAGCGGCACCGGCGAGGCATAGATGTAGCTGACGTCCCTGGGCAGGGGATAGCCCTCCGTCATC
>JAADHL010000182.1 GCA_013151875.1 Deltaproteobacteria bacterium | reverse complement strand
TTGCGGCCAGCGCGGTCTTCATGACAACAGATATTTCATTCATGGCTTGTCCCAAAGCAAGTTATGCTGAATCGTGCCATGTGTCGCCTGTTTTCGCAAGTTGGGCCGTGACGACGTTTTGGTGAAAACATGTTCTAAGGAATTCTGGAGATGCCTTCTTGCGAGCTGGCGTGGTCGGGGGCGACATTCAGGACTGACCTGAACTCGTGTTCCGCCTCTTTAAAGCGGTTTTGGCGCAGCAGGCTCCAGCCCAGTCCCGTCCTCATCTCGACGTTGGAAGGATAACCCTCAAGGGCCTTGCGATACCACTTTTCGGCCTCGGGGTAGCGGCCCTGCTGGTAGCGGATGTACGCGATCCGGCTCTGGGCGGTGAAGTCGGCCGGCGCCTTTTCAAGCACCGCCAGCCCGACGCGCATGGCCTCCTTCCACTTTCTTTCGGCCATCAGCGGCAGCATGACGCCGAGCAAGGGTTCAATGGCCGCCGGCTTCAACCTGGAGGCCTTCCGATACTCCACGACGGCCTGGGCATGCTTGCCGTTCAGGTACAACAGCCATCCCGTCCGCAGGTGAAGCACGTAGCCGCCGGAACGCGGGACATGGACTCGCTTCATCAGGTCGAGGGCTTCATCGTAATCACCCTTGGATTCGGCCGCGTATGACCGACGGTACAGGTCGGCGGCCGATCCCTGGTCCTGGGCAGCGAGCGTGCCGGACCACGCGGTCAACATCAGGGTCGCCAAGAGGACGGGAATTGTTTTCACGTGACATCTCCTTGGTCAGTGCAGGGCCAGGGACAGTCCCGCCGAGATGGAGTGACCGTACCCGACGTCGGTGCCCGAGCCCCGCAGGGAAGGCGACAGCAACCTCTCGAATCCATAGGAAAGGTGCAGCGTCACCACCGGCCCCAGCGCAACGGCCGTTCTAGCCCATGCCGCGCCGCTGGGGCGATCAAACGTGTTGTAGATCAATCCCGCGGTCAGGTCCACCGGTCTCAACCGGGTTCCGAAGGAGCCGCCCAGGGCCAGGGACCAGGCCCTTTCGTGAAACAGGATTTCGGCCCTGCCGCTGGGCCAGAATCTTTCGTCCCCGTATTGGAACTCGAAAGCGGCCGACAGGGTCAGCCATTCGGTTGCGGGCAGCGCCACGGCCATGTCGGCCTGAACCACCCCGAAGTCGTCGTAGAAACTATAGGCGGCGGACAGCAGAAAATCGGCCCAGTAGGTGTATCTGGCCGAAAGGCCCACGGCGCCGGAGTCCTTGCCGGGGCCCGCCATCAGTGAACCGGACTCGCCGTAGCGGGCATAGATGCCGTGAACCGTCAGGCCCCATTCGGTGGTGGCAAATCCCATGACCGCTTGAGCCTCGTGCTGCTGGATCACGTCCCGTGTCCCGACACCCAGCGACAGCCCCCTGATGTACAGATAGCGGTAGCCGAAATCCAACAGGAAATTACCGTCGATGACCGAATCGAGCCCGACCTCGGTTCCCAGGTGGTAGTCCCGCCAGGGGTGGCCCTGAAACTTTTCGAAAAACAGGTAGGCGTACGGGATGAATGTGTTCGATGGTCGGACCAGGGCAAGCCCCTCGGCGGCGTTGGGATTGTTCGGTTCGATCTCTAGGACCGCTTCGAACTGCCTGCGCGCTTCGTCGAGGTCGCCGGTCCTCTGGGCGCACCAGCCCAGACCCAGTCGCGCATCAGCCGCGCCCCCACTGATCTTCAGCGCGAGTTCATAGGATGACCTGGCCGATTCATAGTCGCCCTGTTGAAACAGGTACCAGGCACGGGTGAGGTGAAGATTGTAGTCCTCGGGATACGTGTCGGCTATTCTTCCAAGCAGGTCCGCGGCCCTTTCCCAGTTGCCTTGGGACGCCTCGACACCGGCCGCGCGCATGGACCGGGAATAACGATCAGCCCGGCCCACGGACGGCCATGCCAGGACCAGGGCCGTCACCACGATCGAGGTCCTTGAAAGGACCATGGAGCGCATCGGTTTTGAACACATTAGTTACGTACCTCGGCGCGGGTATCCAGCAGGGTCGCGCGTGAGAGCCTGCCGTCGACATCCATGGTCATTTCGACAGGGCCTTTGCCGGGTTCGACACGGCAGAACGTCCGGATTTTCCCTCTGGCCGTTTGCGCCTCGCCAAAGACCTCGATGGCGTTTTCATCCCTCGTTGCCCTATAGGAGATGACTCGCGCATCGTCGGAAAGGAACGGGTCGATCATGTCCACCATCCACCTCCACCAACGGGATCTGAATCGCCGTCGGGACAGTACGTCGTCCCACGCGAGTCCCGCGGTCTGCTCGAAGGGAACGCGGGCAATCGCGGCGTGCATCAGGTACAGGACGCTGTCCTGCGGGCCCTGATGATCGTACACCAGGAATTGGTGGTTCTGGTTCTCGATGAACAGTTTTCCACCCAGGGAAACGGATTCCAGGACCAGGTTGTTGTACAGGTCTATGCCCGACAGCACCTCTTCCTCCCGGACCCGTCCCGAGGCCGACGTGTACCTGAACAGATACCGGGTTCCGATGGGAAACGCGAACAGCGCGGCCAGGTGGTCCTCCCGTTCCAGGTTGCGCAGGGACTGGCCCTTTTCGGGGACGATAATCCTCTTTAACGCGGGAATGCCTCCCTCCGTGATCACCACGTCGTGCAGTTCCGCCTCCAGCGTCGGGGCGCCGACCCGCGGGGTTGACTGGAACTGGAAGTGCAGGTGTGGAACGAAGGAACGGCCGCTGTTGCCGCAGGAGCCGAGGTGCGTGCCAACCGTGACCGCCTGTCCCTCGCTGACCTTGATCGACCCGGGGGCCAGGTGGCATACCATCGAGAAAAGGCCCGGGCCGTGCTGAATCATGACCAGGTTGCCCCAGTTGTTTCCTGGGTTGCGCTCGCCGACCTTGTTGTCGGGTATGTCCGTGACCACCTTGACCACGGTTCCGTCTCCCGCGGCCAGGACCGGCAGGCCATGGCAGTGGTAGTGCGAGACTTCGGAACCGGAGCCGGTGTGGTTTTCCCCGTCGCCGTCGATGACCTCGAAGTCCCAGGCATGGCGCCACAGCCCGCGGTGGGTGTGTTCGCCGTCCACCCCCTGCGTCACGGTCCACCTTCCGGAAAACGGCAGGCGGAACCGGGCCAGAAAGCGCGACCCGACCCTGGCCACGCGGGTCCTGTAGTAGTTGAGGTTCACTTCCGGCGACCCGGCCGCGAAATCCACCGCCTTGGGCGAACCGTCCTTGACCCTTTGTCTCATGGCGTACAGCAGGATGATTATCGTCAGGTTGAACGGCAGGATCAGGACGGGAAGCCGGTAAGGAGACACCAGCAGGATCGTGGCCGCGGTCAGCATGCCCGCGAAAAGCGCGCCGAAAGCGGCGAACACGAAAGAACTGCGTTGGGGCACGAACCACACGCCTCCAAGCGCGATCGCGGTGAGGATGAAGTTGTAGCCCACGATCAAGGACAGAAAGGGCGACGTGAAATCGAACACCTGGACCAGCAGGAAATGGCCCATGGCGTATCCCACAAAGGACAATACGACGGCTATCCGGCTGTACAGCGCAAGGGCCGCCAAAACCAGGGCGCCCGCGGCCAGGTGCGGGGAGAAAAAGATGGCGCCCAGGCTGCGCAGGTACATGGCCAGCCATTCCGGCAGCCATCCGAATTCCATGGAGTCCAGCGACACGCCCCCGGCGATCAGTTGGGCGTCTTTCATGAAGGGGACCCCGGCCAGGACGATGAACGTGACCAGCACGAACGGCAGGCTCAGTACGGGCAGGTTGAAGAAGTAGCCCAGGGCCGATTCCATGGCGGTCTGCAGAAAGACCACGGCGACCACGGCCAGGACTATCAAGGCCAGGGCCGTGGGGCTGGGCTCCAGAAACGCCCCGATTGCCAGGCCCACAAGGAGGGGATTGTAGCCATATAGGCCTCGTCGGGCCGTTTCCTGACTGAAATGAGCCAGGCGGACCACCGCGAACGAAAAAAGCACCGACCCCAGGCCGACAAGGCCGAGCAGGGGCTTCACGAACGTGGCCGCCAAAAGGATGATTCCGACCCACCGGTTCTGCGTGAACAGGACCTGCGAGTAGGCGAACAGCACAGGGTCCACGGCGTTGCGCACGCCTGCCCTGAGTCCCCCGCCGGAAACCGGCGGTTCCATGCCGCCCCATGACTCTTTGGTCAAGTCAGCCACCGAGGCACCTCCTCCTGCGCGAGCATGGTGTCCAGGGATTCAGGCCTGCGGATCACGCCGACCTCACCCTGAGTGGATATCAAGACCACGGCCGGGCGGGTGGTGATGAACTGCATCCACTGGGTCACGTTGTACGCGCCCACCGACCGGATCACCAGGCGATCTCCGGTGTCGAGCGGCGGGAACATCAGGTGATCCCGCACCACGTCAATGTTCATGCAAAGGGGGCCGAAGATCACGGTCGGCTCGGGCGTGCCGGCAAATTCCTGGGCCGGGATCACGTCGTGCTTGTACCAGAAGGCCGTGAACAGCGTGTTCACGCCAGCGTCCACGACCAGGGCCTTGCGGCCGTCCGGCAGGCGCTT
>JAADHL010000183.1 GCA_013151875.1 Deltaproteobacteria bacterium | reverse complement strand
TGTACACAAAAATCAACCTTCGGCTCTCTTGAAATCCGAGGCCTTAAGCGTTGGCGGGTTGCCTACAGGAAATTAACCTCGGTCGGGGTTTGGTTTCAATCCGTCTTCCAGCGCCTTGCGCACGCGGGTCCAGCAGGTACGCTCCAACAAGTAGTCGTAGTGGGTGGCAGGACTCATGTCCACGTGCACGGCGCCATCCGTCACCGCGGATTCGTGAGGTGTGATGAGGAGGTCGTTCGAACTGAAGAAATTGAACACCTTCACCTTCTTCGGCCACGGCTTTTCGTTGATTTCCCGTATGAATTCGCTATCCGGTCTCAGTTCGCGGGTCTTTACGGTCGAAGCGTATCTGGCGGACCAGGTTCCATGGTGCGGCGAGCCCATGGTTACAACAGTCGCGACGCTTGTGCCAAGGCGGTTTCGCGCAAGGGCCACCCGAGTCACCACGCCTCCCAGACTGTGCGCAACTATGTCGACTCGTGGCTCTCGAGTGGCTTTTTTTACCTTCCTGACGAAGCTGGCAAGGGCCCGAGCCATTTCCGGAATGTCCTGCCGCCGTTCAAAGTGGATGCGATAGCTTCGCTTTCTGCCATGAAACCACAGATACCAGGACATGAGCATGAAGTCCCCACGGGAACCTCCCAGGCCATGTACGAAGACCAGAGGTGGATGGCCGTCCGGTTCGCCTGGTTCGACGGGGTCGTCGCGGGAACCGAGCAATGAATAGGACAGCAACGGCATCTGCAGTAAGTGCCGCCTTACATCTGGGTCGATGCTTTCGTATAGATCCCGAGCGTGGTCCTTTACAAACGCGCCCCCGGCCACCAGCGAACCGCCGACCTTCGCCCAGAAGTCGGTCCCTTCCCCTTTCTTCCGTTTTGACATCCTGGGGAATGATGAAGGAAACCATCGAGGTTGGCAATTACCCGGAAAGCCCCTTCCGGCTGGTAGGGTTGGTCCGCGGTGGACGCCGGGTGCAACAAGCCCTGTCACGCGACCTTCCGCGCCGAGCATGCGGTGCGCCGTCTGACCGTGAGCTGCGAGGAAAGTCGAACGCGTACGTCCTTCCGTACCGATCGAAACGGACACACGGACTACCTGCGGTGTTTCGTCGGCTATAATACCTTCGGACTCTTGATGGATGTCCCCGCCTTGAAAAAAATTCTGTTCATATTCTTGTTCCTATCGGCCCTGTGCCCGGTCATGACTACAGCGTGTTCCGGGGTCGATGCAGGGCCCGACGGCTTTGCTGACCAGGGAGTCCGGATCGACGTCTTTCAGGATAACCCTGGAGTGGCTGCGGATCCCTCTACCTTTGATGCCGGAATCCTGGACCCGGGCGCGCCAGAGGTGGTCTACTATGAACTGCCGCCGTTCGACGCAGGTGACTATCTTGGTGTTCCCAAGGACTATGGGCTGTTCGATCAAGGTTCGAGCGACCCGGGTTACTTTGACCATGGCGGCTCCGATTCTGGACAGGATTCCGGCGGCACGTCTCTAGAGACTCCTTGTCGTTCGTTCACGGACTGCGGGCTGGACGAGACGTGCAACTTCGCCCTCGAGCGCTGTGAGGGACGCAGCACATGGAAGGAGGCTGAACAGGGGCTTTACGCCTTTCACCCCAGGGCCGGGGCGGTCGGGGACCGGATCGTGATCGACGGGGCCCGGTTTTTTTCCACTCTACTTGGCGGCCTGTCGGTCAAGGCCAGCATCGGCGGAAAGTCGGTGATCTCCAACTGGGCGTCTTCCATGGACGAAAATCGGATTCTGGCGGATGTGCCCTCCGGGGCTTCCGGCCAGGTCAAGATCGGGTTCGAGGGAGGGGCCTGGATGACCTTTCCCATGGAATTCGGCACGGCGCCCACGGGCGTCATCGCATGCGACGGGACCACGCCAGGAACGGGTCCGCCCGGGATTGAACCGGGATCAATGGGCCCCTACGCCGCGGGCTACCTGGACATCGAACTGCACAAAACACGCATATTCTATCCGGCCAAGTGCGGGTCGATACGGCGACCGGCCGAACCGGGCACATGGCCGGTGGTGGGCCTTCTGCACGGCAACGGGGCCCTACACATAAATCTGGAGTACCTGGGCCAGGCCCTCGCATCATGGGGCTTCGTGTCCTTCATGCCGCAAAGCGAGGCTCTCAACGAGTACAGCCAGGACGTGGTCGACAAATTGATCGAGGTCGTGAACCTGGTCTGGAACAGGGACCTGTCCACCATACACCCGGCCCTTGCGGGCGTCTCGACCACCTCAGACATCGCGTTCGCGGGCCATTCGCGCGGGTGCGCCAGGATGCAGCACATCCTGGATTGGGACGCCGATCTGAAAGCCCATACCCGCGGCGTCGTGTTCATTGGTCCCGCCGATGACGGCGTGGTCGTTCCGGGCATGTTCATGGTCTTTGGGGCCGGCAAGGACGGGCAGAGCTTCGAGTTCGCCACGAACGATGCATATGCAAGGCAGTCGGCCCCCAAATGGAAGATATTCATGCCGGGCGGCAACCACGGCAGTTTTTGCGACCACAAGATCTACTGGATGTTCGACGGTCAGCCGACGATCAAGCGACATGACCAGTTGCAGACCGTGCTGTCGTTCGCGCTTCCCTTCCTCCAACGCGCCTTCGGGCTCTTCGAGCCGTTCGCGGACCAGTTGGACACTCCTCCTTCCTCCTCCATCTACCAGGTCGAATACCAGTTGAAGTGAAAATCAATCTGGAACGGCCCATCGAAACCGATTTCCGGTTTGCGGAAAGTCCGTTTTCAGCCATCCTGACGAATCATCGCAGGACTCTGTTCGATGCACTCGATTGTGGCATCAAGAAGCTTTTGGCAGGTAGCCGCGTTCCGTTCGACCTGGCCCAGATTCTGAACTACCTGGTGTTTACGTTGTGAAACGATAGAATCGACCCGTTGCGGATCGGAATCCCGTGGGAGGTGCTTCGTGAAGTCGGCCAGTGCAATCGCCAGTGCAATGACACTGCTCCTATTGTGCTCAACGCCCGCGGTCGCCGGGTACAAGGTTTGCATCGATCCCGGTCACGGCGGCAAGGACTCGGGCGCCGTGGGATGCGGCCTCGAAGAGGCTCAGGTCACGCTCCAGGTCGGCCTGATGCTGCGGGACAGGCTGAACGCGGACAAGGACCTGACGCCCGTGATCACGCGGGATTCGGACGTGTATATTAGCCTCCAGGGTCGTTGCGACTACGCGAACGATCAAGGCGCGGACAGGTTTGCCTCGGTCCATTGCAACGCGGCGACCGCAGCGGCATCCGGCATCGAAACTTACTGTTATTACAACGGTTCGGCCAAATCGTTCGACCAGCGTGACCGGATTCAGAAGGCGATGACGGACATGTGGCCGGCGCTGCCGGATCGGGGGGGTAAGACCGCGGGTTTCTATGTGATTAAACACACCTCCATGCCGGCTACCCTCAGCGAACTGGCCTTCATCACGAACTGCCAGTCGGACGCGACGTACCTGTCCAGCCAGGCCCACCTGCAGGAAGCGGCCGCGGCGCATCACAAGGCGATCCGTGAATCACTGGGGCTTCCAGGCGAGGCAGGTCCCCAGCCCACGGGCACCGGGGTCCTGCGCGGGGTGGTGTTCGGGGATCTGGGGGTAGGAACCGAGGATATGTCGATTCGTCTGCCCGGCGCCTTGATCGAGGCTGAGGGCGATGCAGGCTCCGGGTCGGCGGTAGCGGGGGACCCGCTGGGAGAGTGGAAGATAGCGGTCGAGGCAGGGGCCTATACGGTGACGGCTACCCTGGACGGCTATTATTCGAACAGCAGGGAGTGCGTGGTCACGGTGGGGCAGGAGACTTGGTGCTCGCTCGGCCTGGAAAAGAAACCCGAGGCCCCGCCGCCGGAGGAAACAGGCATCCTGAAGGGCGTGGTCTACGAGGACCAGGGCAATGGCGACATGTCTATCCGCCTGCCGGACGCCTTCATCGCGGCGACCGGCCCGGACGGCAAACTCCATCTGGCCAAGGCCCAGGGCAGCGACGCCGCTTGGCAGTTCGAGATGGGGCCTGGCAACGTGCTGGTTGTCACGGTCAAAGCCGGATACTGGACCGCAACCAGGACGTGCGCGGTCGAGGCCGGGCAGGAGACCTGGTGCTCGGTGGGTCTAGCGCCCAAACCGGTCGTTACGCCGCCTCAGGTATTCGGGACGATCCGGGGAGCGATCTATGAAGACAAGGGAGTCGGTGAAGCGGACATGACCCTGCGCCTGCCCGGGGCGATCGTGGCCGCGGCGGGTCCGGACGGTGAACTGCATATGACGCAGGCCCAGGACCCGGACGCGCTGTGGCATTTCGACATTGAGCCGGGGGTGGTTGTGGTGACCGCTTCCATGACCGGGTATTGGACCAGCAGCAGGGCCTGTTCGATCAACGAGGGCGCGGACACCTGGTGTTCGTTGGGGCTGCTGCCCATGGACACGGAGCCCACGCCAGTCACGACGCCCGATGACGAGGGACCCGGCAGTGCGGACGAGGCCGGACCGATACCCGAACAGGGAGCGGTGCCCAAGGACGTCGGGCCGGTCAATTCAGATGGACGCGGTCCTGATGGAGATTGCCCAGCCGGAAGAATCGTTTTCGAAGAATGAAAGCAACCAGGGGCCGGAAATACCAGGTTACGTTGTGGTGGATTCGTTCGTCGGCCCCGGTGCGACCGCGGCCCCTTCTTCCGGGGGTTGCGCGGCCGGCGGGACCGGGGCTGCGAGTCCGGTCGCCTTGTGGCTCCTTGCAGGATTGATTGGCATCCTCTTTTGCGTACGGCGGCAAGGTACCCGCCGATTCGCGGGACTGTCGGCTCTGGTCGTTGTCCTGATCTCCACTTCCGTTGCCACGGGCCGGGATGGAGCGGCCAGGCTGACCGACCTGAAGCGCGTTACCAATGCCGGAGATTATGAACAACCGATCTGGTCACCGGACGGAGAAAGTATCGCGTTCGCCGGTCAGCATTTCTCCGCACTGTACGTGGTCCCCGCATCAGGCGGCAAGCCGATGCTTGTCGCAAGGGGACGATCAGCGGGGTACGAGCCCGTGTGGTTCAGCGACGGAAAGATCTTGGGTTTCAGGAGGCCCGGCCAGCGCATGTCGGAGGTGCCCGCCATGGCCGTGCGTGTCGACGGAAAAGCGGCGGCCTGCGCGCCAGTGAACCCGTCGCCGGGGATATGGATCAGGGTCAGGGGCGACCATGTGTACCTTAGGGAAGGCCGGACCCAGCGCCTGATTTCCCGGACAGACGACAAATATTTCGCCGCCCGTCTTTCCACGGACGAGCGCAGTATCGCGTTCCAGGGCCTTACAACAGGTGTGTGGGTATACGACATCAAGTCCGACAGCTTGATGAACCTGGGTGAAGGCAACCACCCACGGTTCTCGCTTGATGGGAAAACATTGGTATTCGACCGCTGCACTGACGACGGCGCTCGGCTGCTGGCCTGCAAGATCCTGATCTCAGACCTCGACGCGCCAGAGCCCGTAGCCAGGCCAGTCATCGGCACGCCGCCTCTAGCCCGCTACCCCAGCCTCTCCCCGGATGGGGCACACCTGACGTTTGAGTCCAAAGGCGCAATCTGGACCGCACGACTGCGATAATCAAAGACTACAAGATCCACAGATCCCCCGTTAGACCCTGACCGAAAACCCTGACCGAGGTTAATTTCCGAACATGATTATCGTCTCGATAATTAACCTCGGTTAGGGAATCCCCTCGAGGGAACTCCTGGAAACTCTATCTCTATTGCAACCATCGACGATCAACCATACACTACAATTACGATAGAGTTTATTCTTAAAGCTTGATTGAGTCGGGTGTCGGAGGCAGCGCCATGATGAAGAACCTAGAGGGCAATGCCACGGAAAGGGAATCAACGGCCAGGACCCAGCCCGCAACGCGGTCATCGTCCCAACCGCAGCTGTCACGGTCGAAAAGCGTACCGGATCTTCGAGAAACGCTCCGGGGGCTGAGCTACGAGGAGGGAACGGCACGCCTGCGCCCGCGATCCGAGACGGGGCCGCTTCATCCGCCTCCGGCGACGCAGGCTGACGGATCTGAGAAGGAACACTCCGGGGGTGAAGCGGCCGCGATCGAGCCGTCTTCCTCGGCGCTCCCGAAGATTCCGGTGGCCCTGCCGACCGTTGGCGAATTCAAGGCACGCAGCGCCCTTCCACTCCGCCGCCGAGTCCGCGTAAGCAAGATCGACGCGGCCCTCGCCGCCTGCCACACGGCAGGCGACGCCCGGGGGCAGCTCAAGGCGGTGAAAGCGCTCATCGACGCCTGCGTGGCCTATGCCAGCCTCCCCAAGGCGCGCCGGGCCACCGAGGTCTTTAATCTGAAAAACCAGGCCGTGGCCTTGGAGTCGGAGCTGCTGCAGGTCGTCTATCCCCCGGCGCAGGACTTGGCGCGAATCGATGGCCTTGCGGCTCAGTCCAGTGGCGTCCTGGGGCCAGTGCTCTCGGAGGTGGCATCGGCCGCCAAGCAGCTTGGCAGCGGGGAGATCCGGGCGGTGAAAGCCATGGCCCACGCCGCGCGTAGGTACGACGATCTGGATCAGATGACGGGCCAGGACGTCAACTACATCGGACACGACCCAGATGAGCGGGTGCGCGTCGCCAACCTGGTGCACGAGCTCACCCACGTGCGCGTGCAGCAGGCGTTCGGTCGGGACTACGTGAACTATACGAACCCCTCCACCAGCGGCGGCACGCTCCCATCGCCGCAGATCGAGGGCGGCCGGATCAGGAACGAGGCCGAGAGGCAGGCCGGTCAACGCGACGAGGCTGCCGAGCAGGTGCTGTCAGGCAAGCTCACGAACCTAAGTGCGCTGGCCCAGAAGGACGAACACCTCTCTGCCGAGCAACAGGCAGAGGTGGTCACCAAGCTCGCCTATGGCACGCAGACGCCCTATCTCGAGTACGATACCGTGCTGAACCAGATCCTGGTCTGGTGCCATTACTGGAAGATTCACGCGAACAGCCCCTTCCGAAAAGAACTCGAGCGGGTCTGCGCCGAGGCGCATGCAGACCGACAAGCAGGGCAGCGGCTGGTTCCCGCCCCCTCAAAGACCTCCGGCGGGGACGACGGCTAGCGAGGGCCGGGACGTATCGCGCGCGATACGTCGGGCATGGAGCCAACCTAGACGGCTCAAATTATCAATAATTCTGACCGATACAGCGTAGTTTCCCGCTGGCTTGACGTGGCAGAAATCCCTGTAAACGTCCTTGGCGTCGACAAAGACATCCGTCGCATCAACAATGTAGTCAAATAGGTCGGCTATAGATCTGGCTTCAGTATAAAATGAACTGTACGATTTCCTGCAGCTGTCGCTCTTGTGAATGCGTTGCATCTCCTCAGCCGAGGAGCGGTACGAACCGACTCCCAGGACCGGTTGAAGGAAGTCCAGATAGCGGATTCCGAACTCCGTACAAATGGCATTCATGATGCGGACATTCCGTGCCCAGGACTCGGCACTGCTTCCAAAGGGGGTTGATGAGGGAACCAGCTCTACCTTTGGTTGACTGTACAAGTTGCGCCCCAGTAACGAAACCAGGTTGGGCAGTATCCACGAATCAGGGCCCCTGACCGCATGTTCCACGATTGATTTCAGATACGGATGCACAATCGGCGCAGGCACGTCAAGCGGTGGTGGAGCAACGTCGTTTACGCCATCGTAGGTAATAACAAGGTCGGGTTTCAAAGGGAGCACATCGCGTATCAGCTTCAGCATCTCCTGAGCCGAACCATAGCCGGAAACACCGCCATTGAAGACAACTGACCGAACCCCGCGTTCAGCGAGTCGCTCGTGGAGTTGTTGCGGCCAACTTTGGTCATCCTGCACTCCATCGGTGGTCGAACCCCCGAGGGTTACGATCCGCAGGACCCCATCAGCATCCGGATCGCCATTAATTACAAAGCCAGGGACGAAATCACGCCCATTTTCAGCGTATTGCTTTTCCGAGTAAGCCGGACCCAGTAAAGGATCGA
>JAADHL010000110.1 GCA_013151875.1 Deltaproteobacteria bacterium | reverse complement strand
AAACAGTCTCAGCTTCGCAGCCTGGTATGCCTCGGGCGTCTTGTGATAATCGAGGTGGTCCCTGGTCAGGTTCGTCAGCACCGCGCAGTCTATGCTGCAACCATCCACCCGGCGCTGATCCAAGGCATGGGACGACACTTCCATTACGCCGGCCTTTATTCCGGACTTCACCATCCTGGCGAACAGGCCCTGCAGGCGCACAGGGTCCGGGGTGGTCAGCGGCGCCGTCTCGGTGATGCCCGCATACCGATAGATTACGGTCCCTACCAGGCCGGTCGAGAGCCCGCACGCCGCGAATCCAGCCTCGATCAGCATGGCGGTTGAGGTCTTGCCGTCGGTCCCTGTGATGCCAGTCAGAATGATTTCGCGGGTCGGATCACCCTCGCACATCGAGGCCAGAATGGACAGGGCCAGTCGGGAATCCGCGACCCTACCCACGGCGCTGCTCTGTTGTCAGGCACCTTTTCGGCCACTATCAAGGCCGTGCCCGCCTCGATCGCGGAGTTGATGAAAGAGGGACCGTCGATGCGGCTGCCTCTGACCGCAACGAACGCGACGCCCTGACCGACCTCACGGGAATCGGCCGTCACCCGGTCGAATTGCGCTTGCCGCGCCGCATCGGATACATCCAGTCCACCGATGCTTTGCAATACGGTCTGCGTCAATGCCAGGGCCATCATCATTTCAAAACCTGATCACTTCAAAATCCGTCCGCCAATCTGTCGGACTCCGGCTCGATGGAACGGTCGTGAGCCACGCCCATGGTCTCCAACGTCCGGGTTACCACGGCCGCGAACACCGGGCCGGCCGCGGACCCCCCGAACCTGTCTTCCCTGGGATCTATGATGGCCACTGCCACCACGATCCTGGGTTCCCGGGCCGGAGCAAAGCCCACGAAACTGGTCATGTAGGCATTTCCGCGTCCATGACTCGCCAGCCACGCCATCCGGGCCGTGCCCGTTTTGCCTGCGGCCGTATAGCCTATCGGCCTGGCCTTTACACCCGTGCCGTCCTCGTCCATCACCACCGAAATCATGGTCCTGAGGACCTTTCGGGCCGCAGCCCTGGACACCACCCGGATGGGTTTTCCCGCATCAAAGCGTTCAACGACACGACCGTCCGGAGACCTTGTTTCCCGGGCGATCCTGGGTTTCAGCCTGACTCCGTCGTTGGCTATGGTCGCTGCCCCGACCGCCAGTTGGAGAAGGCTCGCCCTGAATCCGTATCCGTAGGCAGCGGTTTTGAGCCACGTCTGGGCCCATGCCTTCTGAGGCTTGAATTCACCGGCTGTCTCGTTGGGGAGGTCGATTCCGGTGGGCCGGCCGAAACCGAATCTGCGCAATGTCCGGACAAACTGCTTCATTCCGGTCCTTTCCCCGACCTCCGCCATTGCGCAATTGGACGAAAACTTGATGGCATCCCTGATGGGCACGCGATCGAGGCGCTCGAGGTCATGGACCCAGTGCTTTCCGATGCGGCACCGGCCGCCCTGACCATCAACCATCGTCGAGGGCCCGAGCTTTCCCGAATCGAAAGCGGCCGCAGCGGTAAAGATTTTCGCAACGCTCCCAGGCTCGAATGGGTAGGTAATCACCTTGTTGCGGCAGGGATTGAACCCAATGTCCGCGCCCGCGTCCTTCGTCTCGAATTCGGCGCAGACATCCCCGTGGCGGTTCGGGTCCATGGACGGCACGCTGGCCATTGCCAGCACCTCGAACGTATGCGGATCCAGCACGACCGCCATGCCGCCCACGGCGCGTTCCGTTTCAACCCTGCGACTCAGTTCGGATTCCAGGCCTATCTGAATACGTGAATCGATGGTCAGAACCAGGTCATTGCCGTTCAAGGCCCAGGGTTGATCCGCGCCCCCCTCGAAGAGTCCGCGCCGATGTGCGTCCCGAAGCACCTTGACCCTCTTGGTGCCGCCCTGCAGAGCCCTGTCGTACTGGGCCTCCAGGCCGCGGTTGCCCTTCTTGTCCTGAACAAAACCCAGTTCCGCGCCCAACACCTCTTCCATGGGATAAAAGCGTCTGTTTTCGTAGCCGATGGTGACGCCCCGCAGTCCAAGTTTCCTTATGGTCGCCACTTCCTCATCGCTGACGTTACGCTTGATCAGTGCATAGCGCTCTTCCGCCATGATTCTGTTTATGACGCGATCCGCGTCCAGGCCCAGGGCTTCGGCCAGCGAAAAACCCAGTTCCGCGCGGTCCACGTAGTAGGGGGCTCCGGTAAACTCCACCTTCGGCGACGGCACGGTCAGGGCCAGGACCCCACTGCCGGTCCGATCCAGTATCTGGCCCCTACGGCCCGTCATGACATGGGATCGCCTGGCCCGTTTTTCGCCACGGTGCGACAGGATCGCGCCCTGAGTCACCTGGTATATGGAGGACTGGCCGAGCACCCACCCGAAACCGACCACCAGAAAGGCAATGACCATGGCCATGCGTAGAATAATGGAGGATGTCTTGTCTTCGTCGGTGCCTGTAAGACGCCTCTTCAGCCTGAGCCAGAATGCGGGTTTACCCCTCAAGACCTTCTCCGTATCCGCTACTGACGAATGGCGCACCTTTTGCCCACGGCCGTTTCCGGCGCCAGTTCAACGCATTTGGCGAATGACGCCCGGGCCGCTTCCATTTCCCCCGCCCTCTGCTGAATGACGCCCAGGTGATAGTAGGGCTCAGCGAATTTCGGGCAGTTCTTTATCGCCTTTTCGAAAGTCGAACGCGCGTCACGCAGGTCGCCGCGGTCCTGATGAACAATGCCCAGATGCAGGTATCCCAGGCAATAACGAGGGTTCAGGAAAACCGCCATTTCAAGGTAGGTTCGGGCCTTTTCCAGGTCCCCCAGCTCGTAGTAGCAGCGTCCCAGATTGCCGTGAGCGAACCACGGCGTGACATACAGAGGTTCGTGCGTAAGGGGTTCGAGGATCCGGATGGCCTCGGCATACAGACCCTGCGCCATCATTACGGCCCCAAGATTGTTGCGGGCCTCGAAGAAATCGGGCTTGACCTTGAGAGCCGCCCTGAACGAAGCGGCGGCCTCATCGAGCTGCTTGAGGCCCATCTGTATGAACCCTCTCAGGAGAAGCGCCTTGGGATGTTCGGGGTTCAGGGTCAGGGCCTCGTGCACCTCGCGTTGGGCCATGGCGATGTTGTGGTCGTTGTAATAGTTCCTTGCCAGACGATAGTGAAAATCGGACTTGGCTATGCCCTCGTCCGAAACCTGGCCGCCCGAGCACCCCATCAACGCAGGCATTGCCAGGACCAGAAACGCGGTGGACCGAATCAACAGTTTTGAAATTGAATTCCGACGAATGCCCGAACAACGCTCATTCATCTTCTTTCTCCCTGTCCATGGCCCGGTTCCCGCCCCCGACTTCGCCCCTGAGCCGCCATCCGGATCACCTCGTCCGGATTCGGAACGCGCATGCCCAGCAGGTCGCTGGCCCATCTGTTCACGCGTGGGCTGGCCCTGAGCCTGAATATCTGCTTTTCAAGGGTGTCCTTCTTCTTTTCCAGCGCCCTGTTCCGAGATAGCTGTTCGAATACGCGCTGTTTCAGCAGCAAAGGTTCGCGTTCCATCCACACGTGTCGCGCCCCGGCCACGGCAAAGACCACCGCGGTTCCCAGGATCAGCCACAGTTTCCATCCATTGCTGGAGCCCGTGTTCACGACCCGACCTCCTCGCGCACCGCGACCCTCATCCGAGCGCTGCGCGCGCGTCGATTTCTGGAAACTTCTTCCATCGAAGGCTTCAAACCTTTCTTGTACGGCAGGGACCAGCCGCCTTCGACCGCCAGGGACCTGAACGCCCTCTTGACCCTCCCGTCCTCGCCGCTGTGGTACGACAGAACGGCGACCTTGCCCCCTGGGGACAGGATGTCCGGCAGGCACGCCAGAAAACGGTCCAGGCGTTCGAGTTCACGATTCGTGAGTATCCGCACAACCATCGCTGGAAGGGTGGCGCTGTCCATTTTCCTTACCCTGGGGCCCAGCACCTCCCGGCAGGCATCTACGAAGTCCGCCACGGTTTCCATGGCCCCGCGCCTCGATCGCTCTTTGAGTACACGCGCCAGACGACGGGAGGCCGGTACCTGCCCCAGTTCCTTCAGGTCACGGGCCAGCGTCTTTTCGGAAATTCTGCGAATCATGCGGGCGGCAGGCAGTCCGCCGTCCGGATCGAATTGCATGTCAAGAGGGGCGTCATGATCGAAAGCAAATCCCCGATCCGAGTCCAGTTGGGTGGTCGAAAGGCCCAGATCCAGCAGGATTCTGTCCACGGCCTTGATTTCAGCCTGCTCGAGCACCTCGGGCAGGTCCTCGTATCCCCGCTGAAAAAACCTGACTCTCTTGGCGAAAGGCGCCAGTTTCCGCTCGGACTCCTCGATGGCCTGAGGATCGCGATCAAATGCAAGCAGTCTTACTTCTGGTGGGGTGGCGCGCAGGATTTCGAGGGCATGTCCGGCCTGTCCGACTGTTCCATCAACAACCCAACCCTCCCGGATGTCGGCCAGCACCTCAAGCACCTCGTCCGTCATGACACTGACGTGGATCCCCTTCACGCATCCGACTCCACTGTTCCGGTTGCCTCGGACTCGGGGGCGGGCATCATGCCCGGTATGCCGTAAACGGCATGGGCCAAACCCTTGATATCCTTCCTGAGCGCCGCCCGCCTCTCGGGCTGGTTCTCGAAGAATTTGGACCTTCCCCAGATCTGCAGGGCCTCGCCGACTCCGATAAGGATCAGCTCGTCCTCGCCCAGAAGGGCGCGCAGTTTTTTTGGAATGGTCAACCGGTAGTGGTTGTCAATTTGCACTGTCAGGGAATATCCAAGATAATCGGTCATGAGCGCCGACAGGGTGTCCGCAGGCAGGGAAGGCGCCAGTGCCTTGATGCGCTTTACGAGTTTGTTGAAGTTTTTTTCGGTCCTGAGTTCCAGGTATCTGCCCTGAAGCTCGACATTGATGCGGAGTGAAGTCTTGCGACCGCCCATGCAGT
>JAADHL010000317.1 GCA_013151875.1 Deltaproteobacteria bacterium | reverse complement strand
CCACGTAACGGTTGACGACGGTCAGCGAATCGGGCGTGACGCGTCGAGTCGTTTCGAAAACCGACTGGTCCGCCCGGTCCTTTTCGGACAAGGGGGGCAGTTCGTTGACCTCCTTGCACGCCTGCTCGCAGGATCGGCAGCCCACGCACAGCGTGGAGTCGAACAGCATGCCGTAGCGCCCCGGATATCCGTCAAACTTATGTGTCGATGAAGCGCCGGCGGCACTGGACGCCAGGGTGCCGGCGCCCGCGGCAAGCCCACTCAGAAACTTCCTTCTAGAGATGCTCATTGGGTCACCTCCTTCGGGGCAAGGGCGTGGCAGTCCGAGCAGCCCGTCTTTTTGATCCCCATCTCCTGATGGCATCCCAGGCACTGGCGATGGTAGGCTGCGCGCAATCCAGGCACATCCCGAGTGCGCGCGGCCTCCGGCCCATGGCAATCCCGGCACGGAGGCGGCCGCTTGCCCAGGGGCGTGTGGTGGTGGCATCCGGCGCACATGGTCTTGACGTCACCGTGGAACACCCCGGCCAGGCTGCTTTTCCTGATGATCTGATCCAGACGGGTCGTGATTTTCAGGTGCGGGAATTCGGTTGGTTGATACTTTTTGGCGATCGACTCGATCTTCACCTTTTCAGGAAAGTCTTTCGAAACCGCCGGCAGGGGAGCGAGTTTCGTTTCGGCGACGCCCCCTTCCGGAGGAGGAGGCCCGGGCGGACCCGAATGACACTTCAGGCACGAGTTTTGGGTCGGGGGCATGGGCATGGTGCGGTGACAGCCCGCGCAATCCTTCTTTGCGGTCTGGATACGGTGGCAACCCACGCAACTGAATTCGGACGATGCGTTGTGCGACGCCTCCACGAGCCGCACGCCGCCGCCCTTTTCGTCCCCCTTGATCGTGTGGCACGTCTCGCACTTTTCCTGGGTCAGGTGATGGCATGCGGTGCAGAAACCGGCCTTGGATTCATGGGCCTTGTGATTAAAGACCACGGCCGCGGATTCCGACCCCTTGGTCTGCATCACGGACCGGTCCTTCTGCTTGACCACGAGCCTGGGGATCGGGTCGAGCCGCTTTATGGAGGCCCTCATCCCGGCGTCATGGCAGCCCTTGCAGGTAGTAGGGCCGGCCTTCAGTTTTTGCGCGGTCCTCTTTTCGTGACAGCCCACGCACTGCATGTGCGCCGCGTGTTGCAACGACGGCCGGCGTTCCTTGTCCGCCGGGCCGTGGCACGTCCTGCACGTGGCTTCTTTGCCCTTGACGTATTCGAGTTTTCCCGTCTTTTCGTTGGGCGCCATGTGGCAGGTCTTGCATGGTTCCTCGTCGCCCTTCTTGAGCGCTTTGACGTGCCGGGCGTGGAGCGACGCGTCAAAGGCTATCGGTGTCCAACCCTCCGCCTTTGCTCCCTGTTTGACATGGCACTCGCCGCAGGCCAGCGGGGGCCGTTTATCAGTGGTCGCGGCCTTGCTGCGATGGCAGTCCAGGCATTTCGAATGATAGACGCCCATCAGGGCTTCGCGATCGGTCCCGTCCGTGGTTCGACCGAACTTCCAGACCAGCGCCTCATTCTTTCCGGCTTCGTGGCAGGTGCGGCACCCCTTGTCCTTGCTGGCTTCCAGTGCGTGGCGTTCGTGGTCGAAGGCGACCGCCGGCCTTTGCAGCGGCCCGAAAGTTGCCGGCAGGCCCAGTTGAATGACACCTGTCTTCGTGGTCCGGGCCGTCTTGTCCACTGCCCCGGTCCCGGCGACGGCGTTGCCGCACCCCGCCACCCAGCAACATAGAAGAAGCGAGGCGGCGATGACGCCCCAGGCGCCCCTGCCCGACGATCCGATTCCAGGCATCTCGTTTACTCCCCTCATGCCTTGTCCCCAGGCAATTCCATCGTCTGTACCAGGATCTCGCTGATGAACGAGATGTGCATGCCCAGCTTGTAATGCTTGATGATGTCCTCTATGCCGCTGTGGCAATTGTGGCAAGGCGTGACGATCGTGTGCGCGCCGGTCCTGGCGAACTGCTCGGCCTTGACCCTGGTGCTCTTCATCCTGGCCAGCTTCCAGGGAGGCCCGCAGTTGATTATTCCACCCCCGGCACCACAGCAGAAATTGTGCTCGAATCTGGGCTCCACGTCGCGGAAGTCCTCGCACATTTCATTCATGATATAGCGCAGCTTGTGGTGAAGGCCGCGACCCCTCACGATGTTGCACGGGTCCTGGACGGTGACGGGTTCCTTGTACTTTTCCCTGATCTTGATGCGGCCGCTCTTGATGATGTCGTAGTAGTACTCCACGGCATGAACCATCGGGATGGGGGTGCCCTGCCATCCGAGCCATTTCGGCCCGTCGTACACAGCGCCCCTGAACGCGTGACCGCACTCGCCCATGACGATCTTTTTGACCCGAAGCTGCATGGCCCTTTCCCAGTGCAGCCGCTCGACCCGGCCCATGACCTCGAAATCGCCCGAGTACATGGCCATGTTGCTGTTGTCCCAGCCGTCCGTGCTGGGCATGGTCCAGTCCTCGCCCGCGGCCTTGAAAATCACGGCCATGTTGCCGATGAGCTGGGCCAGAATCTTGGGCTCAGGGGCGATCACCGAGTACATGCAGTCGGCCCCCTCCTTGTCCAGGGGAATGCGGGCCTTGGGCACCTCCATGGAGGCCTCTTCCTCCTGCCACATGAGGGTGTCGATCCATTCGTCCTGCTGGACCCACATCTGGTTCATGGTGGCCGCGTGGCTGTTGGTCGTGTCCTGGAGGTATTGCGGGACCACCCCCAGCAGGCTGCATATGCGTCGCACCAGCATAATGAGTTGGGCAATGTCGATCCCGAACGGGCAGTACATGCTGCACCGACGGCAGGCGCCGCACTCGATAAAGGCGATGCGCGCGGCGTTCTTTATGAACTCGCCGTCCACCTTGCCCTTGCGCTTGACCATCTCCCATATGGTGTCCTTGACCTTGGCCACCGGCGCGAAATCGGGGTCCTTGTCTCGCGACAGATAGTGGTGGCAGGCGTCGGAACAGAGCCCGCAGTGGACGCATGTCTCCAGATATACCTTGAGCCGCGCCGAGGCCCTGGTATCCAGAACCTGCCGGATCACCGCCTCGATTCGTTCTGGGGACAGGTTCTTTGTCGTTTCGTCCAGCCCGGCGTCCTTGACTTCGCGATCCGCTTTATCAGCCATTGCGTTTCCTTTCGCGTCAATCAGCCCTTTTCACCAATCCCGCGCGTTCCGAACCGCTCCGAACTCGCTGCCCATGTAGGCCCGGCTGAAGGCAAACCAAATCATGTGCGACAGCCGCGTGAACGGGATGGCGACAAGCCACAGCGCCCCGCAGATGATGTGCAGGATCAGCATGGCCCTGGCGTCCAGCCATTGCTGGTGCGCGGCGTATCCGGTGATAAACGGCGACACTACCAGCAACACCAGGGCGTAGTCCTTCCATGTGGTCACGTTTCTGACTTCAGGGGAGGTCAGACGCCTCAGCACGAAGAACACGCACCCGAACACGACGACAAGCGTCATCACGTCGGCCGTTGCCGGGGGCAGGCTCCACCAGCTCACCCCCCATGACTCCTTCCACAGCACGGCATGGCCCATCAGGAACATGGGCGTGGCCAGCAGGCAGATGTGGAACGCGAACGACACCACCGTGAATATGGGCCGCATCCTGGTGTTCCTGTTGGCGAACGGGACGATCCAGTGCATCAGGGACCTCAATCCGTACTTGAGGTCCATGGTCGGAAACACGGTCTTTTCCTTGCCGGCAAGGATCGCCGTCGATACGAGCCGGTACAGGACACCGCCCACGAACACGATGAATGCGATCCAGACCAGGGGGCCTCGCACGAACTCAAACATCACAAAACCCCTCGCTCATCCAAGAATCCGCGCCAGGGGAACCACCCGGCGGTGGTACTTGCCGTCCTGAACGCACCTGACCAGGACTTTGTCGCCTTCAGGGCTGAACACCGGGTCCCACAGGAGCTCGAATTCGGGGTCCCAGGTCCTGCCGTCGAACGCCAGTCTGTATCTGCCGTTCTTTTCGACCTTGGCAGCCGCTACCTTGCCGTCGGGGCTGAACACCGGGTCCCAGACCATGTCGTAGTCCGAAGGCCACGCCTTGCCGTCGACCGCTATCGTCCAGGCGCCCTTGTCCCTGACGGCGGCGGCCGTACGCCTGCCGTCGGCTGAAAAGACAGGGGCGAGGACCGCGTCCCCGAATGTGCGCCCCCATGGTTTGTCGTCCACCGCTATGGTCCAGCGGCCGTACGTCGGGGCAACCACGGCCGCGACTCCCCGCCCATCGGGTGCGACCCTCAGCCTCCACAACTGGAAGTATCGACCGTTCCACAGCGCCTTGCCGTTTTCAGCGACGGTCCACTGTCCCCCTACCTTCGCGGGCACCAGCAACCCCTTTCCGTCGGGCCGGTAGACGGGTTCCCAGACCATGCCGAATCGGCCCTCCCAGGCCGCCTGGTCCTGGGCCGCGGTATACTCGCAATTGCCGGTCCGGACCTCGGCCGCCACGTGGGCGCCGTCCGCGCTGATGATCGGGGCGTACACATTGAGGAACCTGGAGTCCCACTGTACGCCGTCCACGG
>JAADHL010000208.1:4679-7366 GCA_013151875.1 Deltaproteobacteria bacterium | reverse complement strand
ATACGGAAAAGGTGATAGAGAACCTGGACGAGGGCGTGGAAATAGCGGCCATGACCGACCACGACAACATCACGTCCTACGGCCCGGCAATCGCCTCCCTGGGGGCGTGGGACCGCATCACCTCGTTGGATGGTGACGAGGTGTCGATCAACGGCAAGGGCCACTTCAACATGTTCGAGCCGACTGGGGACGCGGAGGCTTTGTATCCGTTCATCGGGTCCAAGTTCTACTCGGGCAAGACGGTCCCGCAGGTGTTCGAGGCCATTCGCGCGATCGAGGGCGTCAGGGTCATTCAGATGAACCATCCCCGCTCGTTCGACGCCTACCTGAGTTGGATCAAGTACGACCCGGTGACCGGAAACGTCAATTCCTCCCAGGCGAACATGGCCTGGGATTTCGATTCCATCGAGGTCAAGGATTCGGTGGGCAGCCCGGGTCTTTTCACCGCTCAGTCGGACCCTGACATCCAGAGCCAGGCCAAGTACGGGTCCAAGGACATCCCTGTGATGCGCGACTGGTTCTCGATGCTGAATCAGGGCATGCCGGTATGCGCCATGGGCAATTCGGACGCCCACAATCGGAACGACGGCGTGGGATATTCGCGCAACTTCCTGCGTCTGGGCACCGACATGCCTTCACAGGCCACGACCACGGATATTCTGGACGCGATACTTGCCCAGAGAAACGTGGTGTCCAACGGCCCGTTTTTGCGCATCATGGTCGATGACCCGGCAGGTCCCGGACTGATCGAGAGGATGGGACATGACGAGATGGTCGAACCCGATGAGGGCGAGGTGGTTGTCGACGTGACCGTGTCGGCCGCAACCTGGGTCAACGTGTCCCGGCTGGAGGTGTATGCCAACGGCAGGCCGGTGCATCTGAAGGAGGTCCTGGGCGTCCTGCTGGAGGACGAGATGGCCGGGGATACCGACCCGCTCTGGGTGCCCATACCCCTGCCGAACACCACTCCCGGAGACGTCGAGCGTCTGCATACAACGGTCCACCTGTATCCGGAGGCCGACACCTGGTACGTGTTCCTGGTGCGCGGCGCCGGTGACCTGGCCCCGGTGGGCAATGGGGCGCCTTTCGCTTACACCAACCCGCTGTACGTGGACGTGGAAGGCGATGGGACCTTCAATGCCCCCGGCCTTTGAATGACCAAGAAACCGTGAACCGTGAAAGAAGCAGTGAGGCACCATGATGAGAATTATTGCGTTTATGGCGGCCTTGTCGACTGTCGCCGCTGCCGTCTCGTGCATCAGCGACTCCCCGGCCGAGGGTGATGTCCTGGATCACTGGACGGCCGACGCCGCCGTCAAGGACCTGCCCGCCGTGGACTTTACGCCGGGACCCAAGCCCCAGACCCTTCCCCTTTTCGACCAGGATACGATCGTCCGGTTCGACCTGACGTTTACGCCCGCGGCCTGGAACTCCCTGATGGATTGTTGGCGGAACCCGTCGCCAGGGGTCCGGGACGGGACGCAGAAATGCTACGTACACTGCGGCTTCGCCTTCGGGGACGAGGGCTTCGAGGACGCGGCATGCCGTCCCAAGGGCAACCCGGAGGCCTGGTCCGAGCAGGACAAGCCCCAGTTCATCGTCAGGTTCAACAAATGGGACAAGTCAGGTCGCTTTCGCGGCATGAGGCGCCTTAATCTTGAGGCCAACCCCAACGGAGGCGTGCCCATTCGCGACCGGCTGGGTATGTGGCTCATGCGCCAGTCAGGGATCGACGCGTCCCGCGTGAATGACGCTGTGGTGACGGTGAACGGGGAAAACTACGGCCTGTACATGAATATAGAAACCCTGGACCAGGAGTTTCTGGACACGCATTTCGACTACCCGGACGGCAATCTGTACTCTGACGGCCCCAAGCTCGAAACAAACGAGAAGGCGAACGATATCAGTGACGTTGACGCTTGGGACGAACAGATAATGGACGAGCCATTGGGCGTGGATCACACATCCTTCGCCGAGACCCTGTCCGCGATGATGGATGTGGACCAGATGCTTCGCGTCATGGCGGCCGAGATAGTCCTTCCGACCGTGGACAACCTCAAGGACGGAGGCGGTAATTTCTATCTGTATCACCACCCAGTCCGGGGCTTTCTGGTGCTGCCATGGGACCTGGACGACATCTTCTCGAAGACCTTTTCCGGTCCGGATCAACCTTTCGACGCGTGCCGTGGACCCGTTGACCTGAGCACGGAGCCCAGCAAGATATGCCAGCTCGTCCACGACCATCCGCCCTGGCGCGAGAAACTGGTCCAGGATGTAATCGAGATCCGGGACCAGGTTTACGCCCTGATCCCCGACAAGGTGGACGATTACTGCGCCCAGGTGCGTGATGAGTTCGCGAAAGACCCCTTTCAGAGCTACGGAATGGACGACTTCGACGCGGATTGCAAGTACATAAAGGATTACGTCGCCTCCAGGACCGCCTATCTGAAGGACTATCTGGGCCGTTGAGAGCCGGATCATCGAAAACCGGCTTGTGGAAACCGCCTACAGATCGCGCCCATACCCGCACTTCGTAAACCCCTCCCTGAGCTGGAAAAGGGCCTTTCGTTCCCGCCTGAGCACGGTCGCCGGGCAGCAACCCAGCGCTTTTGCCGTTTCCCTGATGGTGAATCCGTCCACGAAGCGCATCCGGATTACCTCACCCAGGGGGCGCGCGATCCCGGGCC
>JAADHL010000208.1:0-4598 GCA_013151875.1 Deltaproteobacteria bacterium | reverse complement strand
CAGTCCGTCCGCAGTCGCATAAACATTCATCCCGCCCATGCACATCTCGCGAGACTTTCGCGCCATGGTCCTCACATGGTCGTGCATGGCTCCGCGCGCCCGCAGGGAGCA
The DNA here is from genome assembly GCA_013151875.1 of Deltaproteobacteria bacterium. GTDB lineage: Bacteria > Myxococcota_A > UBA9042 > DTJE01 > DTJE01 > JADDHL01. Next base: position 4,487 of record JAADHL010000208.1, on the reverse strand, counting down.
CCAGGTGGATTTGGAGGCGCCTTGACCAGGTTCATAGCGCTCCCTCGCCTCCATCAGTCCCACGAACCCTTCCTGGATCATGTCCTCGCGGTCGCAGGTCTTATATAATTTTGGATAGAAACCGGTCGCGATTTTCCTCACTTTGGGTACCAGTGTTTCCGTGGTTGACATTTGATGCGCCTCCATCCGTGTCCGAAGGGATGCATTTCAAGGACCGTGCCATGTACGGAATGACCGCTGGATGGTCTTTACGGACGGAAAAAGGCTGTGCTGCGGGCTTGTTGCGTTTGTGTGACGAAGGGGCGGGGTGGGGTGCGCAGACCCCGGGAAGGGTACTCGTGTCCCCCGGGGCGAGGACGGTCTAAAGGAGATCCGCGCCTATGACGGCCACGCCCTTGTCGGTAGTTGAAAACATGTTGCCCAACTGTATGACCGCGCCCGGCGGCAGACCCGGGATCAGGCCGCCCAGGTCGATCGGAGGAATATCGAACATGAACGATTGACCCTCGACCTGGCCCAGCAGCGCGGGAATCAAGCCCTCTACCAGGCTCATGAGATCGCCCATGTTGCCGCCCACGTCGTAGAATTCATATTCCAGGAACGATATCTTGTCGATCTCGAGGCCGATCTGGCTGTCGGAGGCCACTATGCCGCCGGTTATCTTGACCTGCAGCCATGCCTCAATGTGCTGCTCGGCGTTGAGCATGTTGAATTTAAGGTCCAGGAAGGCGTCGCCCAGCTCGATTTGCATGGTTCCCTTGGAATTGCAGTCGTCCAGGATCGGCGGCAGCAGCAGGCCGGGCGTGACCACGATGTTGTCGATCGGGATCGGCAGGGAACCACCGCCAAGCAGGCTGGATACGTCGATCTCCTGGTTTATCAGTCCCGACCACCACAGCATGAACAGAACCTCGTTGGCCACGTCGTAACGCAGACCCATCTGAATCGCGGGGGGCTGCGTGAATTCGTACAAGGGGGCCTCCGGGTCCTGATGGTTGCACTCGTCGCGCAGGATGGTGCCAAGCGGGTCGCGGTCAACGCCCTTCTTGGTAAGCACGCCAAGGTTCAGGCCCACGCGTCCCCCGTCATCCGCGAAGATCACCGACGACAGGTCCGAATGTATGGAAAGCGGGATCGGATCCGGACCCAACAACGGTGGTATCTCGAACGTGGTGTCTATCACAAGGAGGTCCACCACCTGCTTGATGAGGTCGCCCATCAGCGAAGTGACCAGCGGCTCCAGAAGGTCCACCAGGGGCTGGGTGATGAAGTTGACCAGCGGGTCCAGGACGTAGTTGGCGATGAGGTCGTTCAGGCCGCCCACGAGCTGCGAGAGGTCGTACTTGCCCAGGTTCACCTGGTTGCCGAAGAGATTCAGGCTGCCGAGGTCGACGACCAGGCCAACCAAGGGGTCGATCTGGATGTCCGTGATCGTGGCGTTGAAGTTCTTGCCGGTGACATCGATGGGCTGCCCGGGCTGTTTTTCGATGTCCATGGCCACCTGGATGCCCAGCTTGCCGATGGACAGACCCGACGTTGTCGAAACACCCGGGTCCAGCAGCGGGAAGCTGTAGTCCTTGCCGTCCAGTGGATTGTGGGCCTCGATTGAGGCGTGCAGGATCAACGTGATGTCCAGCTTGAAGGCCACCGGCTCGAACGAGATCTCGGCGTCCACGCCGCCGTCAAGGCTCTGAAGACCAACGTGGGGCAGGCCCAGCGTGATGTCGTTTACCGCAACCTTGACTTCAAGGTCTCCGAACAGGCCCGGATTGACGTTCTGGATGGGCAGCGTTACCGCGACGACATTGGGTATCGTTGTACTGAACAGGTCGGAGCCGCCCAGCAGGGACGGGATGTCGATACCGGCCAGCAATACCTCCATGATGGTGGCGATGTCGTCGAGGTGAGCCGGGTCGTGGTCGCCGTCGTCCAGCGCGTCCTGGCCCAGCAGGACCATCGCCGCTTCGGGGATGACGACGTCCGTGACCAGGGCGTCATCCGCGACCGGCAGGTACGCGGTGGAGTAGTACCAGCCCCGCGTGACCTTGCCGACATGCCCGAACGGGTCCGTGGCGGTCACCACGATGGGGTTCAGGCCGTGGACGCTGTTCACCGGGTATTCGAACTTGCCGTCTTCGTCAAAGTCCACGTCCTCGCCGTTGATCTTCAATGTGTCGACCGAGCCGGAGATATCGGTGACCTGCCCAGTGACCGTGATCAATGGGTCCCCGTCGAAGGTCATGCCGCGGTCGGGGTAGAAGATCACGATGTCCGGGCCGGATTCGTCGCAGTACAGGGTCAAGGTGTCCGAAATCGAGTCCCATGGCGCGGCCAATGTAACGGTGAAGGGATAGATGCCTTCCTCCTCGAACTCGAACTCCCAGTCGCCAAGGGCCTTGACGCCCTTGTCCGGGGCCTCAAGCGACCCGTTCACACCCTCGACCACGTTGTTCCAGGCGTCCCGGACCTCGTAGCCGATGGTTACGGTGTCCGCGATGGCGTATGCCTTGTAATCCGGGTCCGCCGTCACTATCACCTTTACGGGGTCGCCCGCCACCACGGTAAGGGTGTCCGGCACCTTCACGTATTCGCCGCTCGCGCCGTCCACGGAGCAGTTGATCTCGTAGTCGCCGGCAAGGGTGGCTGAGACCGTGTGGTCGCTGATCTCGAGGCCCTCGACCGGGTCGATCTGGGTGGGTACGCTTTCAATCACGTTGCCGAATTCGTCTTCCACCACGCAGGCGACTCCCACACCGGTTCCGGCCGGCGCCGTGCCCTGGTCCAGGACCGCGGTAACCTTGGCGGGCGTGGTCGAAAACACGTTCAGCGAGGCCGGGGTCGGATCCACCAGATCGGTGCCGACGACCTTGCAGGCGACTGCGTAGTCACCGACCCGGGTCAACGTCAGGTTGTGCCCATCCAGGGTCACGCCCTCGGTCGGATTGATGACCACCTCGGTCTGCACCGCGTCGCTGCCGTCACTGCCCGAGATGTCGCAGGTAACGGTGACGGTGTTGCCCACCGGGACGCTGTCCGCCGAAAGAATGGTGTCGATCAGCCATTGCGGTCCCGCCGTTCCACCGCCCCCACAGGAAAGGGCAAGCACCAGGATGCCGGTGAACGCCGTTGATATCGATTTTTTCAATTTGTCACCCATACAACGAAGTTGGACGATTATACCGGAAACGTCACTGGTTTGTTAAACACTTGAGCGAAGGCCGCTGCGCCACTGTCGCATGTTCGAGCCGTGGCCATGCACAATCAAGGCTATCGTGGCGAAGGTTCCCAGGGCCTCCAGCATGGATCCGCCCGATTGGACCAACATCCCGGTCGCGAGGAGCCCGATCATTACGAACGAGCCGATGAAGGGCGTTCGGGTCAATCGATGAGTTATCAACCAGGCAGGCATCGACACAATCGCCCATATCGGGACAAGGGCCAGCGTGAAGCCCAGGTAGGCCGCCACGCCCTTTCCGCCCCGAAATCGATGAAACACGGGATACCTGTTTCCGACAACCAGGAACAGCCCGATCCAGGCAACGAAGCGGCCATCCAGCAGATAGCGGGCGGCCAGTGCGACCGCAACCGCCCTTCCAATCTCCAGAACCAGCACGATGCCGGCCCAAACAGGCCCTTCCTGGCGATAGACATTGACTACTCCGGGATTCTTGCTGCTGAAAAGGCGAGGATCGGGTTTGCCGACCATTTTCAGCAACACGATGGCCATGTTTGCCGATCCAGCGACGTAGGCGGCAAAGGCCAGCAGGATCTCTGGAAATGGCATCGAAAACCCCGGATAATCATGGACGGACGATAGTCATCGGCCAAGCACGCGATGCATTGAAGAATAGCCTATCCGGATGCATCCGAAAACCACAAGCGGGCCTTGACGGCATTACGGTTTGCGGTTGATCGCGCAAATCCCCTGGAACGCTGGTGATGGAATCAGTTAATATCACCCCTTCGTTGTTGCCGTTGAGACAGTGAAACATCGTCGCGTCGACATCAATGCAGGCGCGGTGACAGCCGTAGTCATCGTCATGGGGCTCATGGCCTGGTATGTCTCTACCCATCTGCATTTCGACAACGACATGGTGTCCGGTCTGCCACACGGCGACCCAGTGCTTGACGACACACGCCAGGCGCTGACCGCTTATCCTTTATTGGAGCGGGTGGTCGTAGACCTTTCCCTCGATGGCGACCCTGTCGATACGGAGCTGCTGGTCCAGGCGGCTGAAACCGCTGAACGTGTCTTCGATGCAAGCCGAGTCCTTCGCGTGGTTTCTCCAGGCCGCGCGAAAACGGCCTTTCTGTCAATGGCTTCCTGGGTGGCCGACAATCTGCCAGGCCTGTTCAGCCGGCGGATGCTTGAGAAACGGATTGTTCCTCTGCTGCGCCCCGAATCGGTGCGCCGCGCCCTTGAGGCCGTCAGGGATTCTTTGGCCGGACTGACCGGACAGGGGGATACACGATGGATTTCACGGGAC
>JAADHL010000281.1 GCA_013151875.1 Deltaproteobacteria bacterium | reverse complement strand
AGGAACCGGACCCAGGACGCGAGCCTGGACCGGGGCGCGACCTCAGACAGGAACACACCGGCCAGGACCCCCAGGGGCACTCCCAACAGCGTGGCGAACCCGGTGATCAACAGGGTCCCAAGCACCGCGCTGCCCATGCCGCCGCCCGAGTCGCCCGGGGGCGGCGGCGAATGCGTGAAGAACCCGGGGGTCAAGGCGGAAGCGCCTTCCAGGAACACGGTCGCCAGGATCCAGAACAGGAACGCCAGGCCCAGCGCGGCGGATGCCCCAGCAAAGACCCGGGCCGCTCGATCCACGGCCGCACGCAAGACGCGGGACCGCAGCTTGAAGGGTGTCGGCTCCGTCCTGGTCACGCGCCTACCCTCCGTTTTTCGATCGAACGAAGCCACCACTGGCCCGCGAGCACCACCAGCATGTCCACGAGCAGGAGGATCAGACCCAGTTCGAACAAGGAAGACAGGTAGAGATCCTCGGATGCCTCGGTGAATTCGTTCGCCAGGGTGGCGGCAATCGTGGTGGCCGGGCTGAACAGGTCCGCGTGGATTCCCTGGTTGTTGCCGATCACGAAGGTAACGGCCATGGTCTCGCCGATCGCCCGGCCCAGACCCAGGACGAACGCCCCGAAGATCCCCGAGGCCGCATACCTCCGGTGAATGCGCCAGGTGACCTCCCAGGACGTGGAACCCATGCCGTACGCGGATTCACGCAGGTCCGGCGGCACCAGGTAGAGCACGTCCCGCAGGATCGATGTCATGTACGGGAGGATCATGAGGGCCAGGATGATCCCGGCCGTCATCATGCCTATACCGATGGGCGGGCCGGAAAAGAGGGGGATGAAACCAAAGTGATCCCGCAGCCAGGGCTGCACGGGGTCGGCCAGCATGGGGGCCAACACGAACAGGCCCCACATGCCGTAGATGATGCTGGGAATCGACGCCAGGGTCTCGATAGCGTATCGAACCGGGGCGCGCAGCCAGGATGGGGCGAACTCTGTCAGGAACACGGCGATAAAAAATGCTAGTGGGACGGTCAGGAACATGGCGATGGCGCTGGACGCAAGGGTCCCGTACAGACTGGCCGCCGCCCCGAAACGGTCAGTGGCCGGGTTCCAGTGGCTGGATGCCAGGAAACCCGGGCCAAAGGCCTTCATCGCCGGCCACGAGGCGAGCGCAAGGCCGATGACCAGTGCTACCATGACCAGAGGTATCAGGATCGCCGCGCCACCGGTCGCTACGCTGAACCAGCCGCCCCGGACGAGCCACGGGACCGGGCCGGACCCTGCATGGGCGGTTGCGTTCCTCATGGGCGCGCCGGCCAGATCGGTTGGCCGTGAGACGTGATCCCGGCGCGCCACGCCTGTTCGACCAACCCGACTACATTTTGCGGCATCGGCACGTAGCTCAGGGCGACTGCCGCGTCCTTTCCGTGCCGGTAGCACCAGTCGAAGAACTTCAGCAGGACAACGGCCTTGGACGCGTCCGGCTGGTCCTTGTACATCAGGATGAACGATGCCCCGGTGATGGGCCAGCTCGCGGTCCCGACCTGGTCCACCAGGACCATGTAGAATCCGGGGGCGTGCGACCAGTCGGCGTTGGAGGCGGCCGCCTGGAACGACCGGATCGAGGGCGCCACGAAGGCCCCCTCCCGATTCCGCAACAGCACGTATGTCATCTTGTTTTGCAGGGCGTACGCGAACTCAACGTACCCGATGGCGCCCCGCACGCGGCCCACGTAGGCCGACACGCCCTCGTTGCCCTTGCCGCCTATCCCCGTGGGCCAACGGACGGCCTTGGCCCAGCCGACCGTGGATTTCCATTTGGGCGACACCCTCGACAGATAGCCCGTGAAGATCCAGGTGGTACCGGACCCGTCCGCCCGGTGCACCACGGTGATCGGGAGATCCGGCAGGTTCGGGGAGTGGTTTATCGCCCGGATAGCGGGGTCGTTCCACCGGGCGATCCTGCCCGCGAAAATGTCAGCCAACAGCGATGGCGTGAGCCGAATCTCGCCCCGGGCGATCCCAGGGAGGTTGACCACGACCACCACGCCGCCCATCACCATCGGCCACTGCACCAACCCGAGCCGGTCGAGTTCCTGCTTTTCCAGCGGCTTGTCCGAGGCGCCGAAGTCCACGGTGCGAGCCTTGATCTGCCGGATCCCGCCGCCCGACCCGATCGACTGGTAGTTCAATCGGACGCCCGTGACCTCGTGGTATTGCGCGGCCCACTTCGCGTACACCGGGTACGGGAACGTCGCGCCGGCGCCCGTCACCACCGTGTCGGCCATGGCCCCGGAGAAGGGGATCCCGAAGAAGAAGACCGCTGCGACGGCTGCCTGAAGAAAACCCCTTGACGCCATTTTCATATCCTTCTCCTTCCCCGAAGGGGCTCAATGAACAGGGAGGCTGTTGCCTCCCGCAATCCGGGGCCGAGTATCACGGATGAATGTGACCGGGGCGTGGAAAGAGTGTGACAATTTGGTGTCAGTCACCGGATCGGGACGCTGCGGCGCGGATCGCTTGGCGGACCATGTCGCGACTACAACAGGGGCAGACTCTTCGAAAGTGCTGTCGAGGGCCGAAGATCAGTGATTGGGTGAGCCGGGAGAGCGGATCAGGTGGAGAGGATGTGCCTGGCGAGCCGGGATATCTTGCGGGACGCCCGTTTCTTTGGGATGACCCCTTTGGACGCTACGTGACGTATCACGGATTCAGCCGTCCGGATCGCGGCCGTCTTTTCGGCCTCATCACCGGCTTCCTTGGCCGCAACCGCCTTTTTCACCGTGTTTTTCATGATGGTCTTGAAGTGCTGATTGCGCGCGCGCCTCTTGAGGCTCTGCCGATGTCTCTTCAATGCCTGCTTGTGGTTGGCCACTGGTCCTCCTGCGTTTCGTCCCGCCGTTTTTCGAAAACGGCCGAACGCTAATACCTGATCCGCCGTTCGATGTCAAATAAACACGTCGCCCGCCCGATCAGCAAGCTGCCGATGTCTCGCGATAGATCCCCATCACTTCCCGGAAGCAATCGCTGACCTCACCGAGGGTGGCCCCGGCCTTGACTGCTGAAAGGACTGCTTCCATGAGGTTGTCCGTGCCGGCCGCCGCCGCCCTGATGCCGTCCATGGCATCCCGGTGGCGCGAAGGGTCCCGCCGCTTGCGGAATTCCCTGATGCGTTCCTTCTGCCTGTTTTCCACTGCCAGGTCCACAGTCAACGTCGGGATTGGCTCGTCCTCTCCGGACACGAAGTCATTAACCCCGACAATGGTCCGATCCCCGTTGTCGATCTCTTTCTGGAACTCGTAGGCCGATTGGGCGATCTCGCGCTGGGGATAGCCGCTTTCTATGGCGGGAACGATGCCTCCCATTTCGTCGATCCGGTCGATGTACTCCATGGCCAACTCTTCCATCCGGTCGGTCAGTTTTTCCACGAAAAAGGAGCCGCCGAGCGGATCCACGGTGTTCGTCACACCCGATTCGTGCGCGATGATCTGCTGGGTCCTCAGGGCCAGTGTGGCGGCCTCTTCCGTGGGCAGCGCATAGGTCTCGTCCATGGAATTGGTGTGCAGGGACTGAGTGCCGCCCAGGACCGCGGCCAGGGCCTGCAGGGTGGTCCTGACCACGTTGTTGTACGGCTGTTGGGCCGTCAGCGACACCCCGGCAGTCTGGGCGTGGGTGCGCAACAGCCAGGACCTCGGATTTTTCGCGCCGAAGCGGTCCCGTACGACGCGGGCCCAGATCCTGCGCGCGGCCCTGAACTTGGCGATCTCCTCGAAGAAGTCATTGTGGACGTCGAAAAAGAACGACAGCCTGGGCGCGAACTGGTCAACGTCCAGCCCCGCTTCGATGCCGGCTTGCAGATAACCGATCCCGTCGGCCAGGGTGAAGGCCAGTTCCTGGACGGCCGTGGCCCCGGCCTCGCGTATATGGTAGCCGCTGATCGAGATCGTGTTCCAACGAGGCATGTGCGTGGAGCACCACGCCAGCATGTCCCTGATGATGCGCATGGCGGGTCGGGGCGGAGAGATCCATTCCTTCTGGGCGATGAACTCCTTGAGGATGTCGTTCTGGGTCGTGCCCCCAAGGGCCTCGGGCGGGATGCCCCTGCGCTCGGCAACCGCCACGTAGAACGCCAGCAGCACCACGGCCGGTGCGTTGATGGTCATGCTGGTGGTCACCTTGTCCAGGGGGATCCCGTCGAACAGCGCATCCATGTCGTCAATGGTGGCTGCGGACACCCCCTCGCGACCCACTTCGCCCATGGCAAGCGGGTGATCCGGGTCGTATCCCATCAGCGTCGGCATGTCGAAGGCCGTTGACAGGCCTGTCTGCCCCTGATCCAGCAGGTACTTGAAACGTCGGTTGGTGTCCTCGGGCGATCCAAAGCCGGCAAACATGCGCATGGTCCACAACCGGCCCCGGTACATATTCGGGTAGACGCCGCGGGTGTATGGGAAACGCCCGGGTTCCCCCACCGACCCATCCCAGTCCGACCCCTGCGATTCGGGTCCATAGACCGGTTCCACCGGGATCCCGGACTGGGTCTTGAACTCCTTGCGCCTTTCGATCGGTCCGTCGTTTCCAGGATTGTCGCCTGTCCCGGTACCGTTCATCCGCTGGTTGCCTCCCAAGTGGACATCGGAAAAAGGAATTCAGGTGTCAGCCC
>JAADHL010000209.1 GCA_013151875.1 Deltaproteobacteria bacterium | reverse complement strand
CGGAAATAGAGCCTGCCCAGGATGCTCCCGCCACGGGTGAAAACGGACGGTCCGTGATAGGTGAGGCCCGCGATGGCCCTCTGGTCCTTCTGCGCGGCGGTGTCCGAGGGGAACTGCTCAAGTCCGGGGACATCGCGGTCATCCGCGAATCCCTCGACCATCAGGGTAAGCCGGTGCCCTTCAGCGGGCTTGTTCTCGATCTTGATCAGGCCCTCCAGGGCCAGTGCCGAGTTATGGGAGCGCACGCGGCTGTTCCCATTGGTGTCGGTGAAAGGGTAGTCACCCGACGACGACAGGAAACCCACTGCCGCCATGCCGCCCCAGTTGCCGGACCTTTGGCCGTATTGAACCTTGAGCTTCGCTGTCCCGAAGGAACCCACGGTAATCGACCCCTGGGCGCCGGGCAGGTCCAGGGGACTCCCGGTGATCGCCTCCAGCACGCCTCCAATCGCGTCGGAGCCCATGCCGGCCGACATGCCGCCACGGGAAACGCGCAGCCGGACCAGGGGCATCAGCGACAGCCCCGACAGGTCGGAACCGCCCAGAAAGGGGGAATTGAGAGGCACGCCGTCCAAGGTGGTCATGGTCCCTTGTGGGTCCACGCCCCGGATCACCAGACCGGCCGGTTGCCCCACCCCGCCCGACTGCCTCAAACGCACGGCTGGGGCCATGGCGGCCTGGCGGACAGGGCCTTCAGGCCCATCGATGTCCGATGGATCGTCCTGCACATTACGAGATGTGGAGCCGAAATCCTCGTCGTCAAACAGGATACTGTCCTCGATGGCGTTGTCCTGGATGGTGCTGTCCTCTACACGGATGGGGGGCACCACAACCGGCTCTTCGGCCCACAGGCAGTCAGGGGCCAGAAAAACCGCCAGTGCGGTGAACATCGCGCTACGAAACGTGGGTACGGCGCACATAACGCATCTTTACCTCGAAGAGCGTCATGCCGTGGTCCTGCGGGCAGGTTTCCTGGCTCGGGGACCCACTCCGTTCGCCTTCCCAGGGTCATCGCCCCAGTGGCCGTTGAACGGAACCCGGCGAACCCATGATTCGCCGCCTCCCCTTACAGTGGCGGGACCGCGCGGGACTTTCACCCGCTTCCCTTTCCCGCAGGTCAAGGCAAGTGATCAACTGTCATGTATGGCTCAGAAAGTCAACTGTGATGACGAGCAAGGGCGGCCGGCGAAGCCTGTCCGATCCACGCGAGAGCGGCAGCGCCATGGGCGAAGCCTATCGGCGATATCGCGTAGTCAACGGCGCACGGCCCTACAGAAAGCCCCAACCTACTGGCATGCCCCGGTGGTAAAGCCCAGGCCGCCGTCGTAGTGGCACTTCTGCGGGAAACATGACGTGGGGTACGTGATTCCGTTCTCGCCGCAGACCTCGCCCCCGAAACCGCCGGCCGGATTCTCCGGCGTGCCGCAGATGGTCTCGCAACCGGAGCAGACGCCCGCCGCCCCTGTTCCGGCGCCCAGGCAATCCGCGAAGCACTGGGTCGGATAGGTCTTGCCGCCGGCGCACACGGGCGTGAATTCCTTGGGGCATTGCGGGCAGTCGCCGACGCAATTGCCGTCGTACAGTTTCGTGGCCCCCGCGCAGGCCATCCAGCATTCGTTGATATAGTCCTTGCCGTCGCTGCCGCACACCGGGGCCTCGGTCATGTCGCAATCGCAGGTGCAGGGCCCATCGTACTTCTTTGCGATGCCAAGGCACAAAAGGACACAGGAGTTCGGATAGGTGACGAAATCGGCGCCGCACACCTCGTTCACCGGCTGATCGTTGCACTCCACGCAGCACGCCCCCTCGTAGGCGATTTCCTGACCCTTACAGGTCGTGGCAGCGCACTCGTTGGCGTAGGTCACGCCGTTCTTGCCGCACACGGCGACCTTGTCGTCACCCTGGCAGTCCGGACAGAAGTCAGCGCCCAGGCAAGCTCCAAGGTAGGCCAGCGTCGTGGTGCCGGGACAATTCATCATCGTGCAGAAGTTCTTATAGGTCTGCCCATCGGCGCCGCACACCTCGTTTTTGGGCTGACCCTCGCATGGGTCGCAGGGCGGCTCCTTGCACGCCCCGAAGTAGTTGATGTTCTCGTCGTAGTCCTCGTTGCATCCGATCATGTCCTTCGAATAGGCCTGCTGCATGTCGCACAGATCGTCGTAGGTGACATCGTCCGCTGTATCCGGGGTCCCGTCCGGACCCAGGCCGCAAGCGGGACATGGAGGGGTGGTCCCAAGCTTCTCGCCGCACTCCTTGACCGAGTCGCAAAAGCAGTATTCGCACTTTGCTTTCTGAAGGATCCAGCCGTTGGGGCCTTCCGGGTCCATGGGGTCGCACGCCTTGTCGCCGGTGCACCCCGGGCAGTCGGGCGAATCCATGCAGATGGCGCAGGCAGCGCAGGTATCGTTTTCATAGTCCACTTCATCGACGCCGCAGACCCAGACTTCCAGACTGGTGTCGCAGGGACAGATGGGCGGCGGTCCGGGGTCCGTCTTTACGTCCTCGACGCAGCCGTCTTCGCAGGGCTGCTCCACTTCGGCATCCCAAACCTCGGGAGGCAGTTCTTTTCCTTCGTCCTGGATGTCCACTTTGTCCGACTGACCCAGGTCGTCGGTCACGGGGATGTCCTCGGTGTCCGGCGTGACATCCGGATGGACCGCATCGACGTCCGCAACCGCGTCGCCGCCGAAGTCAAAAATTATGTCCCTTCCGGGCGTGGAACTCCCTGAACACGCGGTAATCAGGACCGAAAAAACAGCAACGACCGCCAGGGACGCCCAAATCTTTCCAGACACGGCTTCCTCCTTAGAATGACGAGGACAATCAGGTGCCTTGATAGTCTACTGCAATCTTTGGTGTCACGGCAAGAAAGCTCTTATCGACGCTTCGATAAGCCAGTTTTCCTTGTGAGCCACGTCGTGGGCGTACCCCACGTCGATTCCGACGTACTGCGAAATATAGCCCAGACCCCCGGACACCCTGTACTGTTGAGGATAAGATACGCGATCCCAATCGAACCCGGCGCGAATGGCAACGGCCCCACCCGCCACGTACTCGATTCCAAACGAAGGGCTTGCCTTGACCGACTCCCGCGAATCAAAATTCACATCCACGGAGGCCCCAATATCCAACATCTTGTAGACGAACCCCAATCCAACGCCCAGCCGCCTGGGGGCCCAGTGTCTGGACCAGGTGACCAGATTCTGGCCGACCGCGCCGATATAGACCAGGTCGCTGATGTTCATCAAAATGCCCACGTCAAAGGTCGACATGGACCTGGGGTCTGCTTTCCTCGCGTTCATTTGGGCCATTTCACCGGGTGTCAGGGTCGCCGGGTCCCTTCCGGCGCGGATGGATTCCGAATAGGGGGACGTCAACTCGTCGCCGCTGATGTTCAGGTATCTGAACGTACCACCGATCGAGAACTGAAAGCCCTCGGTACCGAACGAGCCGGACACAGCGGCGCGGACATCGTGTACGGTGAATCCCTCATGAACTCCGTTTATCTTCCTGCGCGATTTGGTCAGGGTATACCCTGCGCCCATGGCGAATTCCGGGTTGGTCTGCGAGTCCACGAAGGAGATATGGAGATTGTGGGCGGCGGAGGGGCTCTGGTAGCCGTACCCCGCGTCTATGGAGTATTGACGTATCTGGGACATGCAGGCTGGGTTGAAGTACAGGCCGGCGGTGCCCAGACCCAGGGCAGTGACCGCGTCGCCCATGCCGAGAGCCCGCGCCGAGGCGCCCACCAGCCGAAAGGGCAGTTCGGCCCTGGCGCGCGGCGAGGCCAGCATGAGGACCGCTGTCACGGCAACAACACACGTCGGGATCCAACGATTATCGGACATTGCTCGAACCTCTCGCCGCATGGGCACCAAAAAGACCGTATTCGCAGACCATGCGGGTGTCAAGGCGAGTATCGAGGACCGCATGGAAAAGGATTGCGCTTTACGTCCACGACACTACTCGCGCAGCCGCAGGCGCCATGGCGTGGCCAGCGATTCCCAAAAAATCCCCTGCGACAGCTTGGACTTCCCGAGGGTCCTGTCTGGGAAAACAATGGGGATCTCGCGGATCCTGAAACCCTTGCGCCAGGCCCTGTAGGTCATCTCCATCTGGAAGGCATAGCCCTCTGTCGTCACGTTTGAAACCTCTATGGCCTCCAGCACCTCGCGACGGAAGCACTTGAACCCGGCGGTAAGGTCGCGGAACGGGACCGACAGAATGGTGCGGGCGTACAGGTTTCCCCCGAGGCTCAACAGTTTGCGCTTTAGGCTCCAGTCCTCGGTGCGGCCGCCCGCGGTGTAACGGGACCCCACCACCACGTCCGCGTCCTCTATCTCCCTCATGAACTCCAGGAGGTAGTGGGGCTGGTGCGAAAAGTCCGAGTCCATCTGGCAGATGATCGAATACCCCCTATCGAGGCAGTCGGTGAATCCGGTGACGTACGCAGTGCCGAGTCCAAGTTTTCCCGGCCTGCTCAAGAGCCTGACCCGCTGGTCGGACCGGGCCTTTTCGTCCACCAGTCCGCCGGTGCCGTCCGGTGAGTTGTCGTCCACGACCAGGACGTCCATTTCAGCAACATGGGAGTGGATCTCGTCGATCAGCCGGATGATGTTCGCGGCCTCGTTGTATGTGGGGACCACGACAACTGATTGTCCGGTCTTTTTCACCGAAGATTCCCCGAAACGGCG
>JAADHL010000350.1 GCA_013151875.1 Deltaproteobacteria bacterium | reverse complement strand
GGCCCGTTCGACGACTTCATTCAGACAGATGCGTCGATCAACCCCGGCAATTCGGGCGGCCCGCTGTTCACCACGGACGGACTGGTGGTGGGCATCAATACGGCCATACATGCGGGCGGTCAGGGCATCGGTTTCGCAGTTCCCATCAACATGGCCAAGAAATTCATCCGTGACGTGCTGACCACCGGACACGCATCGCATGGCTGGCTGGGCGTGGGCATCCAGGACGTAACCCAGGAGATCGCCCGGTACATGAAGATGAAAACGCCGAAGGGCGTCCTGGTCTCGCGTGTATATCCCGACAGTCCCGCCGCAAAGGCCGGGGTAAAGCGGGGCGACGTCATCGTAGAGTTCAACGGCAAGGAAATCAGACGCGGCAGCGACCTGACGCGCCTCGTTGGGACCACTTCGCCGGACACGGACGCCGGGCTCAGGTTGTTGCGGGACGGAAAGTCCATCACGCTCAACGTAAGAATCGGAGACCGTTCCAAAGGCGAGAAAATGGCGGATCGGACCGGCTCCGTCGGCGAATCCCAGGGCGAGGCCAAGGGTCTCGGCCTGGAGGTGTCGTCAATCAGTAAAAGGGACGCCGAACGCCTCGGCTTGGATCCCGGACAAGGCGTGATGGTGAAGGACGTGGACCCCGAGGGACCGGCCGCTGAAACCGGCATACGCGAAGGTGACGCCATCCTCGAGGTGAACAGGATGCGGATCGGGACCCCCGAGGAGTTCGTGGACGCCGTGGCCAAGGTTTCTTCCGGCGACTCGATCCTCATGCTGCTTGTAAGGGGCCCCAACTACTTCTACGCCGTCGTCAAAAAACCATGAACAGACTCAAAAATCCGTGATTGGCGCGGTCCATCGCTATGACGAACAGGACCTGAAATGGTAATATCCGCGATTGCAGGGGAACAAGGAGCATCGCTTGGCCCGTAAGTCAAAGACAGTCAAAAAGACGACGGCAGGGAAAGTGGAAGGCAAACAGACCGCGGTAAAAGGCGCGTCCAGACTTCCCGTAAAGGCCGCGGCCAGGGAGGTGGGCGGCGCCAATATTGACCTGCTGTACCGCTATATACGCGACATCCAGAAGCACCCTTTGCTGACCGTGGATGAAGAGCGTGAATTGACACGCGAATTCGCCAGGACGCAAGACAGGGAAGTCGGCGTCAAACTGGTCAGTTCCAACCTGCGCCTGGTTGTCAAGATCGCTTTCGAATACCGGACCTTCACTTCCAATGTCCTGGACCTCATCCAGGAGGGCAACATCGGCCTGGTACAGGCCGTCAAGCATTTCGATCCACTGAAGGGCGTAAGGCTGTCTCATTACGCCCAGTACTGGATCCGTTCGTACATCATCTATTATCTTCTGAACAACCACCGGATCGTGAAGCTGGGGACCACGCAGGCCCAACGAAAAATATTTTTCAACCTGCGGCGCGAGCAGCAGCGCCTCCTGAACATGGGTTTCGATCCCACTGCCAAGCTCATCGCAGCCAACCTGTCCGTCCCTGAAAAGACCGTCACGGAGATGATGGAAAGGATGGGGTCCCCGGACCTCTATCTGGACGCCCCCCAGGGAGAAGACGGCAAGATGACCCTCATGGGCACCCTGGCCGGGGAATCGGACCCCGAGGCCGAGACCGCCACCGCTGAGGTCACCGCCCAGATCAGGGAAAAAATCGCCGAGTTCGGGAAGGGGCTCAAGTCCGAACGCGACCGCCATATCTGGCGGGCCAGGCTGATGTCGGAAGACCCCGCGACCCTTCAGGAAATAGGCGAAAAATTCGGGGTCAGTCGCGAGCGGGCCCGCCAACTCGAAGAACGGATCAAGAAGAACTTCAAGGCCTTCCTGAAAAAGGAACTGGGCGACGATTTCGTGACCACCCAGGCGTTACGCTGATCCCGACCCGCCCCCCTCGATTCTGCTCACTTCGTCGCGGAAGTAGTCGGCGCTCAGGCGCAAGCCCTCCTCCAATGAAATCCGAGGTTCCCATCCCAGGATCTCTCTGGCCCTGGTTATGTCCGGCCGGCGCACCTTCGGGTCGTCCTCCGGCAGGGGCAGGTGCTCGATTCCGACCTGTATTCCAAAGACATCCTGCACCAGTTCGGCAAAGCCGGCGATGGTGAATTCAGTGGGGTTCCCTATGTTCACGGGTTCCGAGTACCCGGAATTCAGCAACCTGACGATCCCCTCGACCAGGTCATCGACATAGCAGAATGAGCGGGTCTGCCCGCCGTCTCCGAATACCGTGAGCCGCTTGCCCCTGAGGACCTGGGACACGAAAGCAGGGACCACGCGCCCGTCCTCCAGTTGCATCCGCGGACCATAGGTATTGAAGATCCTGACGATACGCGTTTCCAAACCGTGCGTACGGTGCCAGGCCATGGTCATGGCCTCGGCGTATCGCTTGCCCTCGTCATACACGCTGCGGGGTCCGATGGGGTTCACGTTGCCCCAGTATGTCTCGGGTTGAGGATGCGTCAGAGGGTCACCGTACACCTCGCTGGTAGACGCCAGCAGGAAGGTGGCGCCCTTTTGCTGCGCCAGTTTCAAGGCGTTGTGAGTGCCCATGGCCTCGACCTTCATCGTCTCGATGGGATGCCTCATGTAGTCCACGGGACTTGCCGGACATGCAAAATGCAACAGGTTGTCGAGGTCGCCGTCCAGGTCCAGGTGCTCGGATACGTCATTCAATACGAACTCGAAGCCCTTTTCGTCCTCGAGATGGGACACGTTGCGGCGGCTTCCGGTCAGCAGATTATCCACGCAAACGACATCATGACCATCCTTGATGAAGCGCTCGCACAGGTGAGAGCCCAGGAATCCGGCGCCTCCGGTTATCAGGGTTTTCATATCCGTCCTTTCTACCTCAATCCGCCAGGGTCCTCACACTGCCTCAATTCCCAAGGGGTGTCAATCGAATGCGTTCACCTCTGAAAGGCCGCAGCAGTGCCTTTTTGACCCTGTCGAAGGGCAATCTGAGCGGCAGGAAAGCGGGGAAATACCATAGGGTATCGGACAGGCGTTCGGGACATTCGGCAAACCTCGGGTCAAAGGCCCTGCAATACTCCCCATGCGCCGAGATTGCGACATGCAGGGATATTGCAACGGACAGGGGCCAGGCAGCCGGCCACGCATCGGTCAAGGATGATGAAGCGGATTCTTCCAATGCCAGGGAGGTGGCGGGCAGCCGGCCCAGGCGGGCGCGAGCCGCCGCGAACAGCTTGCGAACAAAGTCGACCAGGGGAACGCCTGCCGACCTGTCACGTCCTGTCGAAGCGGCCCTCGCGGCCCGACACGCTGACTCGATATCAAGCAGTGAGCGCCTCGCCTCGATGCCGAGGCCAGGCGGGATCTCCTCGGGCGTGCAGTCCGGTCCAGGCTCTCCGTCCACCTCCACCTGCGTACCCCATGTGGAGGCCCCGGCCGGTGCGCCGGTCAGATACTCGATCCATTCCCCTTCGATATCGGCGACTACGTGCACCTCCCATGACGAACCCCTTCCGGCAAGGCGCGCCTTCTCGAACAGCATGACATCCGGTTTGCCTGGCCCTGTAGCAATCAGCGTGAAGGTCCCGCGACCTATCGTCGTCGGCCCATCGTCGTGCAGTGGAACACCATCGAAAGTGCTTAAAAAGACACCGGAAAGCTTCTCGCCGGACGACAGTATCTTGGCTGGCGACATGCCTTTCAGGGTCCATACGTCGCGGGCCACGACGTCGAGGCCGCCCCCGAATCGTTGCGAATAGCCGTAAACAAGGTCCAGCGCCCCGTCCCCGGTAACGTCAGCCAGACGGAGTCCCAGCGAGCGTCCCAGGCGGGTCAGGTACCACGCAAAGGCCGGCTTGTCGCGACCCTTCACCTCTGCTCCGGGGAAAACAAGGATCCCGTGCAGGGTGCTGAAAGAAACACCGGCGGACTGCGAAAACATGTCGACCACGACCAGCCTGTTCCGGGCAAGATGGCCCGAAACCGCCGCGATGACGGAATGGCGATACACGCTAACGCTTGACGGCCGCCATGCAAATTCCCCGCACCGCGTATCCCTGATTCCTTCCAGGGGGCATCTGGCACCGGCGACAAAACCATCCGTCTTGAACAGAAAGGAACCTGTCAACACCTTCGGTTCGTCGGCCTTCAGTCCGAACAGGTCCCGGACCACCGTGACGGCGTCGGCGCGCCCCAGGGGCGCGTCCTCGGGCGCCAAGGGTTGAGGCATTGCGGAAGTCACGACCGGTCCAAACGCAACCGCGGCGGCCACGACCCATGACAACAGCCGGCCTGACAGGAAATTTTGATTAATCGGATTCAACTGTCCCGGATTTTACCCTTTGGAGGATGGTGCCCGTGTCACCAACGGCGAACACCTCACCGTCGGGGGTGGCGAACACGCTGTAAAGCGTGGCCACTGGGTGCGCAATCTCTTCTACCAGGGCCCCGGTGCCGTCCCAGTGAATTACGGTCCCTTTGCCGCCCACCATCCAGACGTCCTTTTTGGAAAGGCCGCTCACGGACCTCAGGGTCACCTCCTCACCGCTGGCATAGGCCGTGAATGAGCCGCCGTCCGAATGAAGCCATGTCCCGGATTCGGACACTGCCCATACGTCGTCGGAGGCGCTGGCCCAGACACCGAAGACGGCCGAAATGAACGGGATGTCGTCGCCGTCGGCAACGGGTATCTTGTCAATCGTCTCACGCG
>JAADHL010000287.1 GCA_013151875.1 Deltaproteobacteria bacterium | reverse complement strand
GCAATAACAATCGGCAGCACGAGTTTCGTCATTGAGCCAGTCTTGCGCATTTTGATTACCTCCTATGAGACTTTCCAGTTGGTCGGAAAACTAACAATGCCCCACTATTTAGTCGAGAATTTTTCAATAAACCGCTGAATCCACAGAGATCGGGCGGCAACATCGGGCGCCCTCCTCGGTTAGCGGTCTTGACAGCGGGACAAGGTGCTACGATCATTATTCGATGTTCGTTCTGGATTTTTTCAAGGGATTGGTAAGGTCCCGGGTTACCGGGGTCAAGGTTTCGGCCCAGGGTCGTGCCTACGCCGCTCAGGCCAAGGTCAAGGGAAAGATCGCCGGCAAGTTCAACAAGGCGGTGGACGGCAGCGTCAAAAAGGCAAAGGGCGTCGCCCGGGGCAAGGGCGGCGGCCCCGGAAACAAGAAGGAACGCAAGAAAATGGGATTTTCTCCTTTCAGCAAAAAGAAGGGCTCGAAACAGGATCCCGACGTCATGAACCAGACCATGACCGCTGAAGACGCCGAGGAGGCCAAGACCCAGGCCATCAATGTCGCCGAATTCGACGACACGCAATTTCAACCCTGCGTGGGTTGGGTCGTGATCATGGACGGCCCACAAAAGGGACGCGATTTCAGGCTTGTTCCGGGCAGGAACCGCATCGGGACCGACGCGGACATGGAGGTCGTGCTGACCGACCCCTATGTTTCCTCCCATCACGCCACCATCGTCTACAACGACGAGGGCATCTACCAGATCAGCGACGCGGGCTCCACCAACGGCTCCAAGGTCAACGGCAAGAAGGTGATGCAGGCCCAGATCGTGGACAACGACAACCTCCAACTGGGACATACTGCCCTCAAGTTCAAGGCCCTGGAATGATGTCAGGGGGACCAATGCACGGACACGATTCACCGAAAAGCGCCATCACGTCGATTATCCTGGCCGTGACCGTCTGCCTTTCATGGTCGGTCGGCGCCTTTGCCGACGATCTGAAGGTGCGGATGTACGACGCGGATCGTTACCGGGAACACGGTGAACTGCTGTTCGTGGTGGACGCTCGCAACGACGGGGTCCCCATTGAAAATCTCGCGCGGGGAACCTGGAGCCTGGAAGCGGCCGGGCAGCCGGTGGACATGAAAGTCAAGGCGTCCACCTTTCGTTCGGCCGGAATGCCTACATCGGTCCTGGTCATCCTGCCGGCCACTCCTAATTTCAGCGGCGACGAAGAGATTGCCGACGATGCAACGCGTCAGAGGCCCATCCGTTTCGTATTGGAGGCTGTTTCGTCCCTGAAGACCAGTCTGGGTCAGTCCGACCTTGTGACCATCCACTGTTACGACGAAACGCGTCCGGAACCCGTGGCCCTGGCTTCCAACCGCAAGGTGTCCCGACTGAGGGTCCCCACGACCGAGGAGGTGGACGCGAAGTGCCGGTCGGACTCGGCCGATTCGGCCGGCGGCCAACCCAGGCTGCAGACCCTCCTGCTCGGGTCCATTCAGAAGTGGCTGGCCAAAAGGCCGTCGTCCGGACGGGAGGTCAAACGGTTCGTGGTGGTCGTATTCACGGACGGCGTCAGCAAGGAAGCGATTCAGGACAAGTGGTTCCGCCCCATCCAGCGGGGCTTCAGCGACCCCACCGGGGGCTGGATCGAACTGTACGTGATCGGGCTCGAGGACGGCGGCGACCCGGCCAACCTGCAGGCGCTTGCCAGGGCCGGGGTCCTGGCCTCGGCGCCCGTGCGACAGGACATCCCGGACCAGATGACCAGGCTCGCTCCCCTGATCTCGGGCGCGGGCCTGTACAGCCTCGATTATCAGATTGAAGACTCCGTGGAGGGTCAATCCGTCACCTTCACCATCGGGGTTGACGGCGGCGGGAGCCATGCCTCGGGTAATTACACGATTGCGGATCTGGAGCGTAAGACGAAGTGGCTGGCGATTGTCCTGTACGTGGTGGGCGCCCTGGTCGGCGTGATACTGCTGTTCCTGGTCATCCGCCTCATCGCGTCCGCTGTCGCGGCCCGCAGGCAGCGCCTTGAGGAAGAGGCCGAGGCCATGGCCTCGCAACACTATGAGGGACCATCGCGCGGCCGCCTGATCGTCCGTGACGGACCCGCCACGGGCGAGACATTCCACCTTCTTGAAGACCTGACATATATCGGCCGGTCCCCTGAAAACGAAATCTCCCTGCCCGATCCATCGGTGGGCAAGCGGCACGCGTCAATCCGGATAAAGGACCGCTCGTACACAATCGAGGACCTGCAATCCGTAAACGGCGTCTTCGTGAACGGTCAGCGCGTGCTCAAGGCCAACCTCAAGAACGGCGACTCCATCCGCATGGGCGGAACGGAAATGCAGTTCTCTCTCTAAAGGGGAATGGCTTCGCCCCTCCCCTCGCGCTGCGGTCCGGAGCAAATTGGACACGAGCAGCGCAATGTTCAAGATGCCCGGACGAGCAAGCGAGACGAGGGCGCAGGCAAGGAAACCCTCCAATCCGGGCTACTAGAATCTCGTTCCGATCTTGAATGAATAGCCGGTCTGACCGGGACCGAGGGTGAATTCGTGGCCGATGACCAGGTATGTGATCTCGAACTCCAGACCCAGGACCGCACGGTGCATGACGATGTTCTGCTGGGGGATCACCATGGCGGTCACGGTCGTGGAATTGCTCTGGACGGTCCCGGTAAGGTGGGAACTGGCGTTCACGTAAACCATGTTGTAGCCCACGATCGGAATCATGTTGAACAGGCCCGCTACACTGAATGACTTGGAAATGATGAGGCCGGCGCCTACCTCCAGCATGGACAGGTCCCCCGCGCCCAGCGTCGTGTTCAGCGACGCCAGTATCAGGACATCCGGGGCGTATTTATAGCCCTCGATGACCGACGCGCCGAATTCCAGGCCTATGGTCCACAGGTCGCTGTCAAGCACGTGGGAAACGAACCCACCGATGAGCAGGCCGTAAGGAAGCCCCTTGCGGACGCGGATTTGGGTTGTAAAAATCGATCCGGCAGGGTCGTCGGCCGCCTTCCAGTAGGACTCGCCCGAGTTGATCGTGGTCAGGCCCAGGTCCAGGGAGAGCTCAAACCCCATGGACCCCAGGGTGGTCGCCGGGCCCAGATTTTTGGGCGACAGCGCAAGACCCAGTTCCCCCGCATAATTCTTGAAGGCGGAAGTATTGACCGTGCCGTTCTGGTAAAAGACTCCCAGGTCCGGGTTATAGCTCCTGGCGCCCGCCGGCGCACCAGCCGCCAGGACGGCAAGGGCCGCGCTAACGGCAATCAGGGTTCGATTCATCCGCCGCTCCTCGTGCCCGAATCATAGCCTACAGGGTCCAGACGTCAATATCGGTAATACAGCTATTCCCACATATCCGCCGTAAAGCAGAACTGGCGGTCCTTGTTGTCGGGCGTGGATACGCTGAAGGTCACGTCCACGGCCGACCCGCGGCCCGGCACTTTCACCGACTGTTCGAACCAGCCCTCTTCCCTGACGCCCAGTACTCGCCTAAAGACCTGTTTCCGGTCCACATCGACAACGAAGGTCACCGGCGCCCCCGCCCCGGTTTCGATGGCCCTCTGGGTCAGGCCGAAATGAATCACCAGGGTCCCGCCCCGTGGGACGGCTGGAAAGTTCACGAGCGTGCGGACGCCGTTTTCCATGGGATGCGCCCAGATCATCTCGCGTTCGGCCCCGGCAATATCCCGCACGTATCTGCCGACGAACCTCCATGCATGCACCCCACCGCAGTACCAGCGGTCATTTCGGAAGTTTGTGCAACGCTCGGTCCTGTCCTTGTACACGCGGCTCACGCGGGCCTTTCCCAGCCCATCCAGAAAACTGAACAGCAGTTTGCCGCGAACCGGGGCCCGATACAGCGAGACGCCCATTCCGCCCTCGTCCTTGCGCTCGATCCGCTTGAATCCGGCCGGAATCGCCCCATCCCCTCCCGGGGAGGACACGATCCACACACGCGCGCGCTTGCCCACCTCGTACCAGTCCACGGTTTCGGTGGTGATTACGTCCAGCCCATCGAACAGAGGCGCGCCTTCCTGAGCCCACGGCGGGTCGAACACCACGCAGTCGCCCTCCTTGTACCCCCTGCGGACCGTCTCAGCGGCCGTTTCCCAGGCGCCTTCGCCCGGGACCCTGACCGCCAGGACAACGTCCCACGCCAGATAGGCCAGCGAGGCCGTCACAAGGACGCCGACCGCAACGGCCCGAGCTGTCGCGCGGCCGCTCAATCGACGCCTCCCCGGGGGCCTGACTTGACCCGACCACCCTGTTCCGAACCCTTGGTTGGCTTTGGCCGCGGCGCCAGCCCGCGCACCGCTTTCAATGCCTTTTTTCGCCTATCGACAACGGAAGGCCTGCGATACACGTTCAGCAGCGGCACCCCGTCCTGGGCGACGACCATTACCGGAGTCTTCACTCCGAAGTCGGTCTTGACTTCCGATTCGAGGTCGAGGAACTCCTTGTGCCAGTGGAACAGAAAGTAATCCGCCCTCTTGTAATCCCACACCGGCACGAGGTCCTTTCGAAGCAATCCGTCCCTGCGATACATACGCACCGCATCCCAGGTAGTGTCATGGAAATCGACCCTGGACCCCTGGGGGGCCTCGCGGTTCAGATAGTCCAGCGCTGAAAACGCGGAGTTCCCCCAGAATTCCCTTTCCATCCGATAGCGCCCCATTGCTCCGAACCCACCG
>JAADHL010000211.1 GCA_013151875.1 Deltaproteobacteria bacterium | reverse complement strand
CCTCTGACCACAGGGTGCCGTCAGCGTCGAAACACGCCACGCGCCTGTCGTGTCCATCCAGCACCTTCAGAACCGTTTCCTGAAACCTGTCCGAAAACGGAAACAGCCATTTGGGAATCGAAATCACGCAACCTCCATGAAATGATTGCACCCCAGCCATTTGAACCGGTCGGGGTAATCCATGTCAACCCATGTTGTCCGGATGTCATACGGTGAAACGTTTTTCACAGAGAATCTTCAAACGATGGCGGCCCATTTTCGCCGTGTTCAGCGCTTTCCGGAACGGGATGCGGCGGGACGGGCCACGTCGCCTGTCGTCGCAATGACAAGCGCCGAATCCCGACTGACCTCTTGGGACGCGGCGATGTAGCGCGCCGGGAAGAGGCCGATCCAGATGCTCAACAGGGCGGCGATACCCGCGCACACATATCCGGGCACGCCCCGTATCGCGGAAACCGGTTCCCTGCCCGGCTCGCGGAAGTACATGTACACCGCGATGCGCAGGTAGTAGTACGCCGCGATAAAGCTGTTCAGCACCGCGATCACCACCCATGGCAGATTGCCGTTTGGATCGACCGCCAGCACCTCGCGGAACAGGAAGAACTTGCCCATGAATCCAGCCAGGGGCGGCACCCCTGCCAGTGACAACACGCAGACCAGCATGAGGGCGGCGAGTACGGGATGACGCCTGCCCAGTCCGGCTATGTGGTCCAGGCTCATGTCCTCTTCACCGCGGCTGCCCAGCAGCGAAACGATGCCGAAGGCGCCCACCGTTGAAACGACGTAGGTCAAAAGGTAAAAAGGCACGCCGTCGTTCAGCACGGAGGCGCCCGAAGACCCGGCGACGCCCATCGTTGCATAGCCCCCCAGCAACAGATAGCCGGCGTGGGTGATGGACGAATAGGCCAGGATGCGCTTTACATTGGTCTGAACGATACCCAGGATGTTGCCCACGAACATGGTCAGTATGGACAGGGTCAACAGCAGCCCCGGAATGGACACCGGCATCTCGTCAAAGGCGGGGTTCTGGTAAACGGTCAGCAACAACCTGGCCAATACCGCGAAGCCGACGGCCTTGACCGCGCCCGCCATGAACACGGTGACCGGAGTGGGCGCGCCGTCGTACACGTCAGGCGTCCACATGTGAAACGGGACCGCGGCGACCTTGAATCCAAGCGCCGCGACCAGCAATATCATCGCCACCTGGGGGAACAGGTAGTCACGCGTAGGGTCATGTTCAAGGAAATAGCGACCGATCTCGACCATGTTCAGACTGCCGGTCGCGCCGTACAGGAAGGCGATTCCGAACAGCAGGAACGCCGATGCCAGCCCCCCCAGGATGAAGTACTTCATCCCGGCCTCCGTCGATCTTGCCGATGACTGCTTCATCGCGGCCATGATGTAGACGGAGAGGCTCATTATTTCCAGGCCCAGGAACATTGTGATCAGATCGACGGCGGTCAGGAACACCAGGGCTCCGCACACGGAAAAGGCCATCAGGGCATAGTACTCGCCACGGTCCGATCCGTGTTGGGGCAGGTAGTCAATCGCAAACAACGCCGCCGCAGCCCCGGACAGCAGGATCAGCAGGGCGAAAAACGCCCCGAACCCGTCCAGGGCCAGCATCCCAGTCAGAAACGGCGCTTCCAGGGCGGACCCGTTCCAATAATGAACGGCGGCGATGCCCGTTGCCGCGAATCCGGCGGCCGTCACATAACCCAGGAATCCCCTCGGTGCCTTCCTGGCTGAAAGCAGGTCGATCACCAGCACCAGGATGCCGGTCATGGCGCTGAGCCATATAGGGGACAGCATCAGGAGGTCCTTCATCGCGCCACCTCCTTCAAATCGGCCCTGATCGCCTTGGCCCCGGGCACGGAGAAGGCCCGGTGCTGAACCATGCGGGCCTTGTATGTGTCAAGCGTGGCCTTCACGCTGGCCTGGGTCCTGCTGAGAAAGAAATTGGGGAAAATGCCGATCCAGAAGACCATCACCACCAGGCAGGCCAGCACGAAGAACTCGCGGGGATTGACGTCCTTGAGACCCTCGTTGACCTTGTGGGTGATCGGCCCGAACAGGACCTTGCGGACCATGGTCAGCATGTAGACGGCGCCCAGCACGATGCCGGTGCAGGCAAGGACGCCAAGCACCACCAGGGCCGTCTTGAAGTTGGGGTCGCCGAACGTGCCGGGCTGGGCAAGGGCCTCGCGGAAGGTGCCGGCCAGAATCAGGAACTCGCCCACGAACCCGTTGGTCCCAGGCAGGCCGATGGACGAAAGGGTGATTATCACCAGGATGGCGGCAAAGACCTTCATGGGACGCGCTATCCCGCCGTAGTCCGCGATGAGCCTGGTGTGCCTCCTCTCGTACAGGACGCCGACCAACAGGAACAGAGCGCCGGTGGATATACCGTGGTTTATCATCTGGAGGATGCTGCCCTCGACCGCCTCCTGGGTCAGGGCGAACATGCCCAGCATGACGAATCCCAGATGGGCGACGGACGAGTAGGCGACAAGCTTCTTTATGTCGGACTGGGCATAGGCCATGAGGGACCCATACACGATCCCGATGACCGCCAGCAGCATGACCGGAAAGATGAACGCGCCGGTGGCGTCCGGAAAGAACGGCAGCGCGAACCTGAGGAATCCGTAGGTCCCCATCTTCAGCAGAACCCCGGCCAGGATCACGGACCCCGCGGTCGGGGCCTCGACGTGGGCGTCGGGCAGCCAGGTATGGAACGGGAACATCGGGACCTTGATCCCGAAGGCAAGGCCGAAGGCGGCGAACAGCCAGAGTTGCTCCTTGTAGTCCAGGCCGTTGTGCAGAAACGCCAGATACGAAAATGTCGTCCCGCCCGATTTGAGGTGCATGTAGATGATACCGACCAGCATCAGCACCGAGCCCACGAAAGTGAACAGAAAGAACTTGACCGCGGCGTAAATGCGCCGTGGACCGCCCCATACGCCGATTATCAGGTACATGGGAATCAACATCAGTTCCCAGAAGACGTAGAACAGGACCATGTCCAGGGCGACCAGGGCGCCGATCATGCTGGTCTCGAGCAGGAGCATCGAGATGTAGAACTCTTTGGTTCTGTCCTTTATCGACGTGAACGTGGACATGATCGTCAGAGGCGTCAGGAAGGTGGTCAGCATCACGATCAACAGGCTGATGCCGTCCACGCCAACGGTGTAGCGGGCCCCGAAGGGCAGCCACGCGTGGTCCTCGGCAAGCTGGAAGCCGGCCATGGAGATGTCGAAATTGGCCCATAAGGACAGCGACACCGCAAACGCCAGCCCAGAGAAAAGGAACGCCAGCCACCGGTGAGCCGCGCTGTTTTCACGCGGAATCAGGGCCAACACGCCGGCCCCTATCACCGGAATGGCGAGCGTCAGGCTGATGAAGGGCGTGACCGCGAAAGTTTCCATCGTCATGGTCGAATCGCTCCCGTCGGCTTGCCTAGAAAATCATCCATATCAATACCGCCACCCCGACCAGTATCACGGCCGCGTATGCCTGAACGTCGCCGTTCACGGCCCAGCTCGTCACCGAACCCACGCCCCGCACGGCCCGGGCGGAACCGTTCACCAGGACGCCGTCGATGAGTCCCGCGTCGATCCACTTGTGCATCCAGCGTGAACACGCCTGAAGCGGGCGGACAACCAGGACGCCGTACAACTCGTCCACGCGGTACTTGTCATAGACCAGTCTGTAAAGCCCGGCCAGGGAATGCGCGATGCGCGCCGGTTCCTGACTCCACGAACCACGGTACAGCAGCCAGGCGATGCCGACCCCGGACAGCGCCACCACCGTGGACAGCCCCATCAGCCCGTATTCCAAGGCGTGGTTGCCGGTACTGAAGAAATGCCCGGCACCATCCTCGAAGACAGGCTCCAACCAGTGATGCCATACGTTGAGGTGCTCGAAAGGCAACCCTATGAAACCGGCCACCGCGGCGCCAATCGCCAACACAATCAGGGGAATGGTCATGGTGGACGGCGACTCGTGCGGATGGGCGTCCGACCTCAGATCGCCCGAAAACGTCAGGAAGTACAGGCGGAACATGTAGATGGCGGTCAGCAGGGCCGCGAAGAGGCCCATCGCAAAGTAGACCTTGTAGAGCCAGGGCGGTATGACACCCGACTTGTGCTGAAGCACGAAGGCGCTGTACAGGATCTCGTCCTTGCTGAAAAAGCCCGAAAAGAACGGCACGCCGGAAATCGCCAGCGTGAATACCAGGAAGGTGGCGCGCGTGATCGGCATGTACTTGCCCAGGCCGCCCATCTGCCGGACGTCCTGCTCGTCGTGCATGGCGTGTATCACGCTGCCCGCGCAGAGGAAGAGGCCCGCCTTGAAAAAGGCATGGGTCATCAGGTGAAAGATCCCGGCCCCGAACGCGCCCATGCCCACGCCCAGGAACATGTACCCAAGCTGGCTGACCGTGGAGTAGGCCAGGACCTTCTTTATGTCGAACTGGGTCAGGCCGATAGTGGCCGCCAACAGGGCTGTCAGGGCCCCGATGCCCCCTATGACGGCCATGGTAATCGGAGCAAGCGCGAACAGGAAATTCAGGCGCGCGATCATATAGATGCCCGCCGTCACCATAGTCGCGGCGTGGATGAGGGCGGACACGGGGGTGGGACCGGCCATGGCGTCGGGCAGCCACACGTACAGGGGGATCTGCGCGGATTTCCCGGTGGCCCCCAGGAACAGGCACAGGGTCACGACCGTGATGGTGCCGACGTGCAGCGCCAG